>NZ_JBEUDO010000029.1:0-36237 GCF_050584665.1 Nitrosomonas sp. ANs5 | reverse complement strand
CAACTGTCAGTCATCAGGCCCAAAATCAGCTGGCGTGATCCGGATGTCGGATAAATGGAACAATGCTGGTGCAGAAAAAAGGGGAAGTCCTGGCGCTAATCAGGCTTTGGTAGGCAGGAAGAATGCGGTAGTGTAACGATATAGTCTCTGGATTGATCTCAACGTGACGAGGCCCATTATTCCCCTGCCAGACTCGGCAGGGTTTTTTTTTGCGAGTGAAAGTCTCGCTTGGGCAATCATCGGGTCATATGGATCGGGAAATATCGGTCTGCTAGGAGGCTGTCCGAGAATAGCGATCGTAGCGAGGGCGAGGCTGGTTGAGTTGGATTTTTCGATCATTTGAGGCGTCTCGGGCATGGCTATCGAAAGGCAAGTGGGTAACCATGCAGAAACACATGAAGCTATCTGACACCATACTGTGCACGGTAGGCTTCAATTGCTGTGACATGATGCGTTAAATCTTCTCGAGTGTGCAAGTATTTAATGATGTCATCCAGCGTGATGAGAGGAAAGGCCTTAATTCCGTGATTGGATTCAATTTCCTGAATGGCAGAAAGTTCCCGTTCTCCCCGTTCCATGCGGTCAAGCGCGACCATAATGCCACAGGGTGTGGCATGCGCTGCGCGAATGATATCGATGGATTGTTGCACCGAGATTCCTGCGGAGACCACATCATCGACAATCAGGATGCGTCCGGCTAACGGTGCGCCCACGATGCTGCCTTCCTCGCCATGATCCTTGGCTTCCTTGCGGTTGAAGCTGAACGGGTGATTGTGCCCATGTTCGGCAAGTGCGATAGCGATGGCGCTAACTAATGGGATGCCTTTGTATGCCGGGCCGAATAGGGCGTCAAATGGAATTTTTGCGTCAAGAATGGCCTGGGCATAAAACTGGCCAAGCTGGCGTAATGCATGACCATCGTTAAATAATCCTGTATTGAAGAAATACGGAGAGAGCCGCCCCGCCTTAGTCTTGAAGTTTCCAAAACATAGCACTTTATAGTGGATGGCGAAATCGATAAATTTTTGCTGAAAATCTGACATGATTCTGTAATGTTTTAATCTGGAAATCTCGGCGGGATGGACCGTCATACGGTCTAGAAACTGTGCGATTCAGTTGAATTCGATGACAAGGATTCTGGTGACATTTGTCGCATGATGCGATTGATTCAACCCGCTCAGTGAAAGAAGTGAGTCAGTGCCATTCATGGGCGACAGGTATTGAAGCTGTCTTAAAAGCTGGTCAAACGGGTACAATGATCAACGTAATTCCAGGTAGTTATGTTCGGTTATCTTGCTCCATTTTCTGGCTTTGGTCAGGAATGCTTGCTGGCTTTGAATGACTTCCTGAGCGAGTGTCGATCGGTCGGCTGCTTGCAACAACAATTCTTCATTGGATTGTTTGAAGGCATCCAGCACGTCATCCGGGAAAGTCCGGATATTGATGCCATGTTCCTTGCGCATGTTTTCCCAGGCTAAGGTATTGCGATAGAAAGATTCGGACAACATATCAAATGAAGCTTCTTTGGCAGAGAGGGCGATAATCGTTCTCAAATCGTCGGGCAAGGCATCAAATTTTTTCTTGTTGATGAAAAGATGCAGTTCGGCGCCTGGCTCATGCCATCCGGTGTAATAATACGGTGCGATTTTCTGGAACCCCATTTTTTCGTCATTGGCCGGTCCCACCCACTCCACCGCATCGATTGTGCGGCGTTCTAATGCGGTATAAAGCTCACCCGGTGGCACACTGACCGGTTTCATCCCAACTCTTTCCACCACTTCTCCGGCGTGGCCGGGGATGCGCATTTTCAATCCCTTTAAATCATCCAGCGAGTTGATTTCGTTTCTGAACCATCCGCCCATCTGAATATGGGTGTTTCCTGCAGGAAAAGCGACGATATTATGCCTAGCATAAACTTTGTGCAATAACTCCAGTCCCCCACCATAGTAATACCATGCATTCATTTCGGTCGGCGTCAAACCGAAAGGTGTCGTTGTGAAGAAGGTGGTGGCGGGATCTTTGCCTTTATAGTAATAGGAGGCCGTATGGCCCATCTCGTAAACACCGGTGCGTACAAAATCAAAAATCCCAAGCGGCGCTTTGTGTCTGCCAGGCGCATCCACGATAATTTGCATGCGCCCGCCTGACATTTTCACCACATTCTCGGCAAATCTTTTGGCCGCATTGTGCAACATGGGGGTGCCTTCCGGCCAGGACATTGCCAGGCGCCATTGATATAGGGGCTCGGCATGCGACTGTGATGCGAAGAGCAGAGTAAATAATACAAACAGCGCAAACAGCGTTTGACCAGTGGGCGTTCTGATTAGCCTGCCAGGGGAGGGCGCAAGATGTTTCTTTGGAGATGGCGACTCAAACGACTTTTTCTTCATCTTCAAAATTCAGTATTGCCTTGCCTTGTTCATCGATATCCACTGTTACCTTGCCGCCATTGGCCAGTCGTCCAAATAGCAATTCATCGGCCAGGGCGCTGCGGATAATGTCCTGTATCAGGCGGGCCATGGGGCGCGCGCCCATGAGCGGGTCGAATCCATTGATGGCCAAATAGGTGCGCAAATTGTCGGTGAAGGCGGCCTCTACTTTTTTCTCCTGGAGTTGGGTTTCGAGCTCGATCAGGAATTTGTCCACCACGCGCAAGATGATCGCCTCGTTCAAGGGTGCAAAAGAAATGATTGCATCGAGCCGGTTGCGGAACTCTGGCGTGAATAAGCGTTTGATTTCAACCAGTTCATCACCGGATTTTGCATGTTTGGCAAATCCGATCGATGACTTGGTCAAGGTATCGGCGCCGGCATTGGTGGTCATGATGATGATCACATTGCGGAAATCCGCTTTACGGCCGGTATTGTCGGTGAGTGCACCATAATCCATGACCTGGAGTAATACATTGAAAATGTCCGGGTGTGCCTTTTCGATTTCATCCAGCAGTAGTACGGCGTGCGGTTGTTTGATGATGGTCTCGGTCAGCAAGCCGCCTTGATCAAAACCGACATATCCGGGTGGTGCGCCTATCAGCCTTGAAACCGCGTGGCGTTCCATGTATTCGGACATGTCAAAGCGATGCAGGGGGATGCCCAGCGTATAAGCTAGCTGGCGCGCAACCTCGGTTTTTCCTACGCCGGTTGGCCCAGAGAAAAGAAATGAGCCGATCGGTTTGTGGGTATCTCCTAAGCCGCTGCGAGCCATTTTGATCGCGGCAGTGAGCGCGTCTATTGCCGTATCCTGCCCAAAAACGATCGCTTTCAGATCACGGTCCAGTGTTTTGAGTTTGTGGCGATCATCGCTAGAGACGCTCTGGGGCGGAATTCGAGCGAGTTTGGCGATGACCTGTTCAATTTCATGCTTGCCAATGATTTTGCGTTTTCTGGATTTGGGCAGCACGCGCTGGGCCGCTCCGGCTTCATCGATAACATCGATGGCTTTATCTGGCAAGTGCCGATCGCTGATAAAGCGAGCAGACAACTCGGACGCGGCGGATAAGGCAGCCTCCGTGTATTTGACATGATGATGCTTCTCGTAGCGAGATTTCAATCCGCGCAGGATTTCCACTGTTTCACCGATACTGGGTTCGGGTACGTCGATTTTTTGGAATCGCCGGGACAATGCATGATCTTTCTCGAAAATGCCGCGATACTCATTGTAGGTCGTAGCGCCTATACATTTCAGGCGTCCTGAACTTAATGCCGGTTTTAACAGATTGGAGGCGTCCAGAGTCCCGCCAGATGCCGCACCGGCACCAATCAGGGTATGAATTTCATCGATGAATAGAATGGCCTTGGGGTTGTCCGTAAGCTGTTTCAATACAATTTTGAGTCGTTGCTCGAAATCACCACGATATTTTGTACCGGCCAGGAGTGCACCCATATCCAGCGCGTAGACATGATGTTCAGCCAGCACCTCGGGCACCCGGTTTTCTGTGATGCGTCTGGCAAGACCTTCAGCGATGGCTGTTTTGCCTACGCCAGCTTCGCCCACCAATAGCGGATTATTCTTGCGGCGGCGGCACAAGGTTTGGATAACGCGCTCAATTTCCTTTTCACGCCCGATAAGTGGATCGATCCGGTTTGCCGTAGCTTGATTATTCAGATTGATCGTATAGTTTTCCAGCGTATTGCCCGGATTCTGTTGATCGCTGTCACTGCCTTCTTCGTGCTTTTCCGACTCACTGTTTTGCGACACTTTGCTTATTTTGTGGGAGATATAATTGACAATATCCAGTCTTGTCACGCCTCTTTGCTGCAGGAAGTATGCGGCGTGCGAATCTTTTTCACCAAAAATCGCGACCAAAACATTCGCGCCAGTGACTTCTTTTTTTCCTGAGGACTGCACATGAAGGATCGCCCGCTGGATAACCCGCTGGAAGCCTAATGTGGGTTGGGTATCGACTTCATCGGAGCCTTCCACGATGGGCGTATGGCGATTGATATGATCCTGCAGAGATTTGCGCAAATCTTCAATGTCAACCGCGCAGGCTATCAGAACTTCTGCAGCACTGGGATTATCGAGTAGCGCCAGCAATAAGTGTTCCACTGTGATGTACTCGTGACGTTTTTGTCTGGACTCGACAAAAGCCATGTGTAAACTTACCTCTAGTTCTTGCGCGATCATATCATTCCTTTTCCATCACACACATCAGTGGGTGTTGATTTTGTCTTGAAAATTCATTTACCTGCTGCACTTTTGTCACCGCAATATCGCTAGGATAAATACCACAAACACTTGCACCTTCAGTATGAATCTTGAGCATGATTCGAGTTGCCATTTCTTCGTTCATGGCAAAAAAGCTCCGTAAAACCTTGACTACGAAATCCATGGGAGTGAAATCATCATTGATCAATATTACTTTGTATAAAGGCGGTGGACTCAATCTGGTTTTTCCTTTTTCGAGTACGCCGCCACCAGGATTTCGGTTGCCTGTCGTCATAACTTATATTATTGATATTCTATAAGAAAAATACTAGTAAGTATTTATACTCATATTTTCATCTCTAACTTAGAGCTTACAGTCACTCGCTAGTTTCAAAGTGGCGTGGATCGACATATTTTGACCCATATTTGTCGGTTACGACAACACGCTGGATACCCTTGAGCACCCATTTTACTCCGGCTTGTGGAAATGTGGATTTAAATAGCGCATGTACTTGTACTTGACTTGAACAATATTTTGCGTAAAACTGCACTTGGCGTTTGGCTTCAAGTTTTCTGCAGTACTGGTTAGAGCCGTTTGCGGTCTTGAAATTCAAATAGTATCAGGGTATCCGGCCCAGTTTTTTAATAGGAAGTAGAAATGGCAACAGGTACAGTAAAATGGTTCAATGATTCCAAAGGATTTGGTTTTATTACTCCAGATGATGGCAGCGAAGATTTGTTCGCGCACTTTTCCGCGATCAACATGTCAGGTTTCAAGACCCTGAAGGAAGGCCAGAAGGTTAGCTTTGAAGTGACTCAAGGACCAAAAGGCAAGCAAGCTTCAAACATCCAGTCAGCTTGATTGCCCAGCTCGATCGGAAGTTGATTCCGGTCGAGTTTGGTTGTAAGCGACCGCAATAATCATCCTGTCAGGATGGGACATTGCGGTCGTTTGAAAAAAATTTATCTTATCAGGCAAAGCGCGTCTGCCTGATAAGAATGATTGCTACATTTTCGCTATCATGGCATTGCCGAAGTCAGAGCATGATACTTGTTTGGCATCCGGCGTTAATCTTGCCAAGTCATAAGTCATGATGCCTTCCTTAATCGTGTTTTCCATTGCGGTGATGATGATGTCGGCGGCTTCCTGCCATCCGATATGCCTGAGCATCATTTCGGCGGAGAGGATAAGGGATCCTGGATTGACCTGATCTTTGCCGGCATATTTGGGGGCGGTGCCATGCGTTGCTTCGAATATCGCGATGGTGTCGCTCAAGTTTGCGCCTGGCGCAATGCCGATACCACCCACTTGTGCGGCCAGGGCATCCGAAATATAGTCGCCATTGAGATTCAGGGTGGCGATGACGTCATATTCTTCCGGGCGTAATAATATTTGCTGCAGGAAGGCGTCGGCGATGACATCCTTGATGATAATTTCATTGCCCTGGTGATGTAACTTCATCCATGGTCCGCCATCGAGCAATTCTGCGCCAAATTCTTTTTCAGCTACCGCATAGCCCCATTTCTTGAATGCGCCTTCGGTAAACTTCATGATGTTGCCTTTATGAACCAAGGTTACCGACCGGCGATTATGATCGATTGCATATTGAATAGCCTTTCTGACCAGCCGTTCGCTGCCTTCCTTCGAGACTGGTTTGACGCCAATTGCCGAGGTGTCTGGGAAGCGTATCTTGGTGATTTCCATATCCTTCATCAGAAAATCAATGACTGTGCGCACTGCTTGAGTACCGGCTTCCCATTCGATGCCTGCATAAATATCTTCAGAATTTTCACGGAAGATGACCATATCCACCTTTTCCGGATGTTTGACGGGGCTGGGAACGCCCTGGAAGTAGCGGACCGGACGTAAGCACACATATAAGTCAAGCAACTGTCGCAATGCAACGTTGATCGAACGGATGCCACCGCTGACAGGAGTGGTCAACGGCCCTTTGATGGATACTGCAAATTCTTTAGCCGCATGCAGGGTTTCATCTGGCAGCCAGATATCTTCACCGTAGACCCGGGTTGACTTTTCACCCGCATAAATTTCCATCCAGGCAATTTGTCGACGCCCTTGATAGGCTTTTTTGACTGCCTCATCGACAACCTTGATCATGACCGGTGTAATATCAATCCCGATGCCATCCCCTTCGATGAAAGGAATAATTGGCTGGTCGGGAACAAGGAGAGAAAAGTCATTCTTGACCGCAATTTTCTGACCAGCAGCGGGTACCTTGATATGTTGATACATAGATAGCATCTCCAGAGGGTTAAAAGATTATAGTTACTCGTTGTTCGAGCGTGATGGATCGTTTTCTTGAGCAGTTGAGGCTGCACCATTGACGAACTCCAATTTATCGGCAACGATGCTCAATGAATCCAAATCCTCCAGAGGCGGTAACTGCTCCAGGGACTGCAGATTCAAATCATTGAGAAAATGTTGAGTCGTCGCATAAAGGAAGGGTCTGCCAGGCACGTCGCGCTGTCCAACAGTCTCAATCCAGCCGCGCGCTTCCAGTGCCTTAATGATCGAGCTGGCGACGACAACCCCCCGGATAGCTTCAATATCGCCCCGAGTGACAGGTTGCCGGTAAACTATGATCGCCAAGGTTTCCAGTGCGGCACGGGAATAGCGTGGTGGCCGGTGCGGAGTGAGCCGGTCGAGAAAAACCTGCATTTCGGGCTTGCTCTGAAATCGCCAGCCGCTGGCTACCTGTGTTAACTCTAACCCGCTGTCATGCCACTTTGCGCGTAAATCGGTCAACGATGCATGCAGTGCCTTATGGTTGATTTGGCCATCGAATAGTCTGCCGAGATCGCTCATGGAGAGCGGTTCCTGAGCTGTCAGCAAGGCTGTCTCAAGAATCCTGAGGATTTCGTTCGGCTTGGGTGCTGCATCGATTTCAACGGGTTGAGTCAGAGTGGATAGAGTGGACATAGATGGTTCCAAATCGCTCCGTTTGCACAATGTTAATCAACGATTCACGCGCCAATTCCAGCAAAGCAAGGAAGCTGGCCACAAGCTTATTAACGTTGGCAGTATCGCTAAATAATTCAGTGAAGGGAACCTCTTTTCGAGTCTGCAAGTTTCTCAGAATCTCGCTCATGCATGCGCGCACGGAAATGGCCTCATGTTGAATATGATGGTGGCGGTTGGCTTTGGCGCGTTCCATCAAGGCGAGCCATGTGTTGCGCAAGTCGTCAAGATTTACATTGGGTAGTTGCTCGACCGTGACAGAATCAATCCACACTTGTGGCAGCAGAAAATCCCGATGGGCCATGGGCAAGGTATTCAAGTGCATGGCAGCTTTTTTGATTTGCTCGTATTCCAGAAGCCGGCGCACCAGTTCAGCGCGTGGATCGGCCTGCTCTTCCTTGGTGGCTGCCGGACGTGGAAGCAGTGAACGAGATTTGATGTCGATTAATAATGCGGTCATGAGTAAATATTCTGCAGCCAGCTCGAACTGGTCGGTACGCATCGATTCTACATAGGCGACATATTGCCGGGTCAGCTCGACCATGGGGATGTCCAGGATATTCAGATTATGCTTGCGAATCAGATAAAGCAGGAGATCGAGCGGTCCCTCGAAGGTTTCCAGGAAGACCTCAAGCGCTTCCGGGGGAATGTACAGATCCTGTGGGATCTCCAGAAATGGCTCGCCAAGTACTTTTGCAATGGTCTGGTTTGACATTTCCCTGCTAACGGATGGATGCCGACCGGTGGTAGCCAGATTGTCAGAGATAGCTCAAGCCGAGTGCTTCTCTGACATCACGCATGGTTTCTTCAGCGAGTCGATTGGCTTTTTCGCACCCATCCGCAACGATATTGCGCATCAAGGCAGGATCTTCTTCGTACATGCGCGCGCGCTCCAGTATCGGTGCCTGTTCCGCCAGAATCGATTCGATCACCGGTTGTTTGCATTCTAGGCATCCAATTCCGGCTGTTGTGCAGCCTTGCTGAACCCAGTCCCGGACTTCATCGGGTGAGTAGAGTAAATGAAATTGCCATACGGGGCACTTTGCCGGGTCACCGGGATCACTGCGACGGATACGGGCTGGATCGGTCGGCATGGTGCGAATTTTTTTGCGGACACTGTCGGCATCTTCCCGCAAGCCAATCGTATTGCCATAGGACTTGGACATTTTCTGTCCATCTAAGCCGGGCATTTTCGATGCTTTGGTCAGCAGGGTTTCAGGTTCGGATAAAATGATCCTGCCACCTCCTTCCAGGTAGCCGAATAAACGTTCACGATCGCCGGTATTCAGGTTTTGTTGTTCTTCCAGCAAGGATCTTGCCTCTGCCAGGGCATTCTCATCACCATGTTCCTGGTAGCGATTGCGTAGTTCGCGATAAAGCCTGGATTTCTTGGAGCCCAGTTTTTTTATAGCCTGGCTCGCCTTTTCTTCAAATCCGGGTTCCTTACCAAAAATATGATTGAATCGTCGCGATATCTCCCGGGTAAACTCCAGGTGAGGTGCCTGATCCTCGCCGACCGGAACGAGGTTGGCGCGGTAAATCAATATATCGGCGCTTTGCAAAAGCGGATAGCCTAGAAAACCATAAGTGCTCAAATCTTTCTCGGTAAGCTTTTCCTGTTGATCTTTATAGGTTGGGACGCGTTCCAGCCAACCAAGAGGGGTGATCATGGATAGCAATAAATATAATTCCGCATGAGCGGGTACTTTGGATTGGATGAACAGCGTTGCCTGAGAAGGGTCTACGCCTGCGGCCAGCCAATCGATTACCATGTTCCAGGTATTCTGTTCGATGATTTCTGGTGCATCGTAATGGGTGGTCAGCGCATGCCAATCTGCAACAAAAAACAGACATTCGTACTTTTGCTGCAGAGTCAGCCAATTTTTTAGAACACCATGATAATGCCCCAAGTGCAAACTGCCTGTGGGGCGCATGCCTGAGAGAACGCGGTCAGCGAACATTTTACGAAACCTTAAACAACATTAAAATGAAATAAATGGAAATTTCCAGCGATACAGAAGTGTGATGAAATGTAGTTTACAACTTACACATACAAGCCGAAAAGCATGACGATCATCTGCTTGGTAAACTTGATTAGAGGCCACAAGACAACCCCCAAAGCGCCGCTGATCAAGAGCGTCAATAATATTATGAACCCATAGGGTTCTATTTGAGCGAATTTCCAGGCGAGCCTATTAGGCAGTAAGCTGACGGCAATGCGGCCACCATCGAGGGGCGGGAGCGGCAATAAATTCAAAACCATCAGAATGACATTGATTTCGATGCCAGCAATGCCCATCAGGATTAATGGTTTGGCATAGGTGCTTTCAGGAAAAGCCAGGCCCAGCTTGATGACTGCTGCCCAGAAAAAGGCCATGAGCAGGTTGGCACCTGGTCCGGCAGCGGCAACCCATAGCATGTCGCGTTTCGGCCGGCGTAATTGACTGAAATTGACCGGGACAGGCTTGGCCCAGCCAAAAAGGAAGCCGCCGCCCATCATGAGTTTGCTGGCGACAAACATGGTCAGTGGAACGAGTATGGTGCCAACTGGATCGATATGCCGGATCGGGTTCAGGCTGATACGACCGGCCATCTCGGCGGTCAGATCGCCAAAATGCTTGGCAACATAGCCATGTGCTGCTTCGTGCAGGGTGATCGCGAAGATGACCGGCAGCGCATAAATGGTAATGCCCTGAATGATGCTATCCATGGGTAAGTCCAAAAGGTGAGAGACTGCCTTTCCCCGAACGGATTAATTCTGGCATGTCATTGGTCAGGTCGATCACGGTAGTCATTTCGGTGCCACAGGAACCGGAGTCCATGACCAATTCAACCTGGTGTTCGAGGCGTGCACGAATTTTTTCGGCATCGTTCAAAGGCAATTCATCGCCAGGTAAAATCAGTGTCGAGCTCAGCAATGGTTCGTCAAGCTCAGCCAGTAGCGCATGTGTGACAGGATGTTCCGGGATACGCAGCCCGATCGTGTGGCGTTTGGGATGCTGCAGGCGGCGTGGCACTTCACGTGTGGCGGCTAGAATGAAAGTATAATTGCCTGGTGTGGAGGCCTTGAGCAGCCGGTATTGCGCATTGTCGACCTTGGCATAGGTTGCGATTTCAGCCAGATCCCGGCATACCAGAGTGAAATGGTGATTTTCATCAACTTTGCGAATGGCGCGGATACGATCCATTGCTTCTTTGTTGCCTATTTGGCAACCCAGAGCATAGCAGGAGTCGGTGGGATAAACGATCACTCCGCCTTTGCGTACAATATCCACCGCCTGGCGAATCAACCTCAAATGAGGGGTCTGCGTGTGTATGGAAAAAAATTGAGCCATGATCAATATTATTAGCTGTTAAGGGTTGGAATTATAGCCAGCCTCACGTACTGTGTACTGTAGATCAATTTACCGGGAGAATGGCATATTGTTGCTTTGTCCAATGATTGTGTTGTCGGCTTGATGATTATGGTCAAACGGCATCTTCCAGTCGTGCCAGATGGGGGTGCATTCGGACGGTAATGACGGCAATCGACCGAGATTGAAATAACTTTCTCCTGGGCCGTGATAATCGGAGCCGCAGGATGCGAGCAAATTCAGCCGTGTTGCCAATTGAGCAAACTGTCTGACCTGGTCGGGTGTATGGCTGGAAGAGACGACCTCGATACCCGCGCCCCCCAGTGCGCAAAAATCCTGTAACAATTGCTCAAGTAAATTTTTGCCCAATTTATAGCGGGCCGGATGTGCGATGACAGCTTGGCCGCCACTGCCGCGTATCCAACCAATTGCTTCTTCGAGGGTTGCCCAGGTGTGCGGCGTATAACCGGGCTTTCCCTTGACAAGAAATTTCTTGAATACGGATCTGACATCTTTGGCATGTCCGCTTTCAACCAGAAAACGGGCAAAGTGCGTGCGCCCAATCAACCTGCTTTCGCCGGCGTGGCCGCACGCACCTTCGAAACTGCCGTGAATCCCGAATTTATCCAGCTGTGCGGCAATGAGGCGTGCGCGTTCCGTGCGGCCTTCACGGATTTTTTCTAATCCCTCGATCAAGGGTAAATGATTTGGGTCAATGCCGAGCCCAAGAATATGTAGCGTGCGTCCATGCCATGTGACAGAAATTTCAACGCCATTGATTAGCAGAATGTTTCTTTCATGCGCAGCAGAATCGGCTTCAACCAGTCCCGCGACATCGTCATGGTCGGTCAGCGCCAGAACCTGCACACCACGTGAGGCAGCATGTGCCAAGAGTTGCGTAGGTGATAATATGCCGTCGGAGGCAGTCGAGTGACAATGCAAATCAATATTGGGCATCAGAAAGGTGTGGAATCGTCTAGTGCCCTCATCATAGCAAATAACCGCTGCGATTAAAAATAACCTGGTTAAGAGCCAGGATGTAAACAAATCAATTCTCTTTCGAGTTTAACAGGAAAATATTATGAATCAACTTCGGGATACCTGGTCGCATTTATCAGCTGCGCCCCATCGCAGTTTGTTTCTGGCTGGTACGTTGCAGGGAGTATTGACACTATTATGGTGGGTGCTCGATCTTGCCGGGCGTTTGGGTCTGATGGCCGATGTGATGGTCTGGAGCATTGTGCCAATCTGGGCGCATGCCTTTCTGATGATTTATACTTTCTTTTCGTTTTTCATCCTCGGATTTCTGTTCACGACCTTTCCAAATTGGATGAACGGCAAAAAAATCAAACCGCAGCAGTATATGCAGGTCTGCATGCTGATGGTGGCTGGAACGATGTTGTTTTATGCAGGATTGTTTGCCGGAAAACTGATTGTGATTGCGGGTATCGGGTTGATGCTGATGGGGTGGGGGAAGGCGGCCATCCTGTTGTTCGATGTGTTATTGACGGCGCCCGCTGAGGACAAGCGCCATGCTTGGGTGGCTGCTATTGCGTTTGCCGCGGGTGGATTGGGTCTGGGCGCCTTCTTGTTATGGGTGGTGACCGAGAATGGCGCATTCCTGAATTTTTCCCGCCAGGCCGGTATCTGGTTCTTTCTCTTGCCTATTGTCATGACCGTTTCACATCGGATGATTCCTTTCTTTTCCAGTCGAGTGCTAACGGATTATGTCTTGGTTCGTCCCTATGTCTTGTTGTGGCTGATGGTGGGGTGCTCGGCTTTGCACGGCCTCTTGCAGTTGCTGGGCTATTCGCAGTATGCCTGGGGGGGTGATCTGCTGCTCGCCGGATGTGCGTTATATCTCAGTTTTATCTGGGGGTTCTTCCGCAGTTTTAGCGTCAGGTTGCTGGCTGTGTTGCATGTGGCCTTTGCCTGGCTGGGGGTATCCATGCTGCTATTTGCCTTACAGGGCCTGCTTGATTGGCAGTTACCAGCGTATCGTCATGGGTTGGGGCTGGCACCGCTGCATGCGCTAGGTATTGGATATTTTGCCAGCATGGTGATCGGCATGGCTTCACGCGTCACGCTGGGACATTCCGGCCGCCCATTAGTACTGGATAATTTGACGTGGTGGCTGTTTATTGGGTTTCAGGCAGCGACGTTGTTCAGAATTTTGCCGGATATTGTGCCTGCCATTGCATTTCTGGCACCGTCGTTTTATTTGGTTGCGGGAGGTATATGGTTGAGCTGCTTCTTGCTGTGGGCGGCAAAATATATGCCGATATACTGGAAGGCGAGAGTGGATGACAAAGCAGGCTGAGCGACAGCTGTCACATTTCTAATGTGAAAACCCATAGGTATGGCCTCTTCTTGTGAAATGGATTGCATCAGGAAGAGGCCATACACGGGTTCAGATTCAAGAGCGATTGAGTTTCAAATAGTTATGATGGCGCTCTGAAGCAAACCCATGATACGTATTTTACTCGGATGAGTCGTTGTCCGAATCAAGGTCATTGGGAGCAGCTTCACGTTCGATAAAGGCGGACGGAGGTGGCTTGTCCATAGGGTGTTTTTTCGAGTCGCAGGCAGATAATACAATTGCCATGAACACAATGACGAAATAGAAATATTTCACAATTGACCTCATGTCTATTTAGTTAATAAGAAGTAGTAAATGATAGTATAACCATCAAGTTAATACAACCTGAGATGTGGGCCGAGCGATGGCTGAGGGTGTGAATGCTGTCAGGAAGAATGTTCCTGATGGCTATGTCCTTGGATCTTCCAGTTTTGAAGAATCCGGAAATCGTCAGCCGTTCCGAGTGGGTGTTAACTCGTGCGGGTGCTACCGGCGGGGCTTAAGGCTATAGGGCACTTCTAAAAATCCATATTTCGTCACAATACGTCGTTGTTCACAAAAAATGTCTCCTTACCTGTCAAGCATATGCTGCGTCAACATTTTTTGTTCTCGCCTGGTCTTGTTTAAAACGCTGAATTTTTAGAGGTGTCCTAAATATAGTCTCTTCGTGCGGGGTGCCAATTTATTGAATGAGGAAGCCAGGCGGCGCGATACAGGCGGCGAATCCGGCTCGGTCGGATTCGCTTGCGGGTGGATGCTAAAAATTGAAGTACAAATTGACGGATAATATGTGCTGCATTTGATCGGCTTGCTTGTATTTCTTGATATAGTGATTCATATAGCCGACTTCCATGGTTGTTTCCGGATTGAACCGGTAGGCAATGCCTGAAAAAGCCCTGTTTTGATCAAAGCCTCGCCTCAGACCCTGATCAGTATTGTTCAAGTGCACGAAGACCTCATTCGTGAAGGCAAATCTGAATGCCGGCGGTGCAAATGGGATAGGTAATGTTAATTTCGCCAGTTGGCGGAAGCGGAAAGCGACATCATCACTTTGAGAAATGTCGAAGAATCGTTCCTCGAGACGAAAGCGCAGCATCGTTGCTGCATCGGAGAAGGTATCATTCCAAAGCAATTGTTGCCATATGCGGTATTCGTTAAATGGATTCTGAGTGAATGGTTTGCTGGTTGGCGCCCAGGCAAAACCGGTCCAGATACTGGTTTTGCTGTTAATGGCATAGCCGGCCCCAAGTCGTATGAGGCTTTGGGAGAATCGTGAGCTGTCATTGCCAAATCGTCCCTGCCCCTCCAGCCAATACTTGAAATCTTTCCAGTCTTGGTTGAGCGCACCCAAATTACCCACTGCCGTGATATTGCCCCAGGTCTGGAAATCTTCGGTCACGCCAGCCGCGTCAGCAGGTGTCGCTGACAAGCCCAGCATGGCAATGCTGGCGAGATAAAACGTTTTTTTCATTGTTGTCGAAAGTTGGTGGTGGTTTATCGGACAGTTTCACCTGCGCAACCAGTGCGTGATCTTGCTAGTTGAGGCTAGCAAGGGGCGCGGGTATGCTAAACTCGGAATACCTTCGGCCGGAATTTTATGATTCCTGCTTTTGCAAATGATTATAACTTGAATTGGAGTTAGAGAAATATGAGAAGAATCGTTACTTTGTCGCTGGCATTGTCTGGCTGCGCATTGATTTTGTTGAGTGGTTGCTCCAGAAATAGTGACTATATGCCTAGCGGGGACGCAACGGGCGAACAGATCTTTAAGGAAGCTTGCGTACAATGCCATACGCCGGTAAATGGCAACGTCATGGTCCTGAAAGCGGAAATGGCGAGCCCGGAAGCGATTATCGAGCGCGTGAGAAACGGTAAGGGATTTGGCATGCCTGCATTCCCGAACCTGATGGGTGACTCGGTGGAAAGCCTGGCAGATTATGTGTTGGAGAATAGCGCGACCCAATAGCAAACAGCGAGGCATGCTATGGAAACGGCTATCGTGACGTTATAGTATTGGCTATCTGGGATGTGCGGGTTCTGCAAAATTCCGGATGGCTTTGCTGCACTCGCAATGATTGATTCAGCGTTGCTTTGGTCAAAAAACTATCAAGCTGAGTGCAAGTCGGGTCAGCGGGATAGGCTTTGCATTTTGTTGAGCGTTGCTGGTGGCTGGCTCGCTGCATGGCGCTGGCCGCAATTTTAGTGGCATTGTTTTCAAGACCAATGCTGAAATTTCCATATAGGTAGGATTCGATCTTGTTAGAGAGCACATTAGCCAGAAATTCCACAACACCGCCATACAAATCGAGTTGTATGACCTGCAGTTTTCGTGAGCTGTGTTTGCCTGTAGGGCTGGAGGATGAGGAAATTGAGCATTTAGGTAAGCTGATTAATCACAAATTCAAAGTGCGGCGGGGTGAATTTTTATTGCACGCTGGATCGGCGTTCAAATCGCTCTATGCCGTCAAGAATGGGTTCTTTAAAACGAGTGTGCTCAAGGCGGATGGACGCCAGCAGGTGACAGGCTTTTATATGACCGGAGAATTGCTGGGATTGGATGCAATCAGTCTTGGCAAGCATGCCGGTGATACCGTGGCACTCGATGATAGCGAGGTTTGCGAAGTTCCCTTCAATAAGCTGGAAGAAATCGGGCGGAGTATTCCTTTGCTGATGAGCCAGTTTCACAAAATCATGAGCCGAGAAATCGTTCAAGATCACAGCGTCATGATGTTGCTCGGTAGTATGCGTGCAGAGGAGCGGTTGACAACCTTTCTGCTTAATTTATCCGATCGATTGTCCAAGCGCGGTTATTCGCCAACCAGTTTTATTTTACGCATGACCCGGGAAGAGATTGGCAGTTATTTGGGCCTGAAACTGGAAACTGTCAGCCGATCCTTTTCAAAGCTGCAGGAAGAAGGTCTCATCACAATTAATAACAAACACGTCACATTGAATAATATCGATGCACTGAACCGTAAAATCGGTGATACCGTCTGCTGATCCTGTCTTTAAAGGGCACCTTTAAAAATTCAGCGTTTTAAACAAGACCAGACGAGAACAAAAAATGTTGACGCAGCATATGATGGATATGTGAGGGACATTTTTTGTGAACAACGACGTATTGTGACGAAATAGGGATTTTTAGGGGTGCCCTAAAGTGAATTTGACTATTCTTGAGCACGGCCTGGGCCATGGTATAATTCCGGCGAAGGATTATGCGGCTTGTCCGTGTGCATGGAAAGCCAAGAGGTCCTTTCTGAGATACGAAATAATCTGTTCGAATTTTAATCAACTCAAGTAAATACACAAAACTCGTGCCTGCTAAGATAGGGTGCCTTCTGAGAAGGAAGCGTGTCGGCAGGTGACGGTTAACCCTAAGGAGAATTTATGTCAGTGACCATGCGTCAAATGTTGGAAGCCGGTGTGCATTTTGGGCATCAGACTCGTTTCTGGAATCCCAAGATGGCCCCCTATATTTTTGGCCAACGTAATAAAATCCATATTGTCAATCTTGAAAAGACCCTGGTGAAGCTTGATGAAGCGCTGGGCTACGCCCGCAGGCTTTCAGCAAATAAGGGTACGATACTTTTTGTTGGCACCAAACGCCAGGCGCGCGATATCGTTAAGGAAGAAGCGATCCGTTGTGGCGCTCCCTATGTCAACCAGCGTTGGTTGGGCGGTATGCTGACTAATTTCAAGACGATCAGACAATCAATCAAACGCCTGCATGACATGGAGAAAATGGTGCAGGATGGTTCGCTGAATAAGCTCGTCAAAAAAGAAGCGCTTGATTTCCAGCGCGAGTTGGAAAAGCTCAATAACAGCCTCGGTGGGATCAAGGACATGAAGGGACTGCCCGATGCCATGTTTGTGATCGACGTGGGCTATCAAAAGGGGGCGATTGTGGAAGCCAGCAAGCTTGGCATCCCGCTTGTGGGGGTCGTGGATACAAATCACAATCCTGTGGGAATCGATTATGTGATACCTGGTAATGATGATTCCAGCCAGGCTATCCGGCTTTATGCCCGTGCCATGGCGGATGCCGTGCTGGAAGGCCGAAACCAGTCTATTCAGGAAATCGTTGATATGAGTAAATCCGATGAGGAGCTGGCGCTCGCTGCAGACCAGTCTTCAACGGTCGAGGAACAAGCATAGCCCTTGGAGGCGAGTTTTAGATCATTGGTTTAATGAATGTGCGTGGTGCGGAGTTGACCGGCGTCATTCTGGGCCACCACATCAATGTGGTTTGAATTTTGGGATTTGGAGTGAATATGGCGGAAATTACCGCGAGTATGGTGAAAGAACTGCGTGAGCTTACAGGCTTGGGCATGATGGAATGTAAAAAAGCGCTCTCGGAAGCTGATGGAGATATGAAGGCGGCCGAGGATCTTTTGCGGATAAAGAGTGGGGCCAAAGCCAGCAAAGCGGCTGGGCGTATTGCCGCTGAGGGGGTGGTGAGCGGATTCGTCTCGGCTGATGGCAAGCGAGGCGCGCTGGTGGAGATTAACTGCGAAACCGATTTTGTTGCCAAGAATGAAGATTTCATCAATTTTGCCAAAAATTTGGCGCAGTTGATGGTGAACGAGAATGTCTCGGATATTGCAGCATTGACTGAAATGATGCTCTCTGAAAGTGAAACAGTAGAGGCGGCGCGCAAGGCATTGGTCATGAAACTGGGCGAGAATATCAGTTTGCGGCGTGGGGCGAATTATGAAACCGAAGGCCAACTCGCTATGTATTTGCATGGGTCAAGAATTGGTGTGCTGCTCGATTATTCGGGGGGAGATGAAGTGCTAGGTAAAGATCTGGCGATGCACGTGGCTGCGAGCAAGCCAGTCTGTGTTTCAAGCGATCAGGTGTCGGCCGATTTGCTGGCCCGTGAACGCCAGATTTTTGCGGCCCAGGCAGCGGAAAGTGGCAAGCCGGCTAATATTGTAGAGAAAATGGTAGAAGGGCGAGTTGCCAAATATCTAGCAGAAGTGACCTTGCTCGGTCAACCTTTTGTCAAGAATCCAGAGCAAACCGTCGAGAAACTTCTGGCAGAAAAATCTGCCAAGGTTAATCGGTTTGCATTGTTCGTGGTCGGTGAGGGAATCGAAAAGAAATCCGATGATTTTGCCGCTGAAGTCATGGCGCAGGTGGGCCAGTCAAAATAAAGTGGTATCTCTGAGACTTACGTTTTCCGGGTCAGGCAAGCCGCAAATAATCGAGATGCGGTCATCGCTCACTAGGCAAACATTTATTTGTTCTGAGTACAGTGCAGCCAAGAAAACCGAACCACCAGAGATACCTACAACCAGTCCCCGATCCTCAATCATCCACTCTTAAGTTTATAAAATGTCGGCAATCTATAAACGTATCTTGTTGAAATTATCAGGTGAAGCACTCATGGGTGATGCCAATTACGGTATCGATCGCATGGTGGTGGATCGCATAGTGGTCGAGATTGCCGCTATTCTGGAGCTGGGAGTTGAAATCGCAATTGTAGTCGGGGGCGGTAACATTTTTCGCGGCATGAAGTCGGCTGGCGACGGCATGGATCGTGTGACAGCGGATTACATGGGCATGCTAGCGACCACAATGAATGCGCTGGCGCTGCACGATGCGATGAAACGAGGCGGAGTCGTCTCGCGTGTGCAATCAGCCTTGCGCATCGATCAGGTCGTGGAGCCTTATATTCGTGGCAAGGCACTACGTTATCTGGAAGAGCGAAAAGTGGTGGTGTTTGCAGCGGGGACCGGCAACCCCTTTTTCACCACGGATACGGCTGCTGCCCTGCGCGGCATGGAAATGAGCGCAAACATCGTGTTGAAGGCGACCAAGGTCGATGGTATTTATACCAGCGATCCACTCACCAATCCGGATGCCAAACGTTTCCAAAAACTGACTTTTGATGAAGCCATTGGCAAGAATCTTCAAGTGATGGATGCAACAGCCTTGACATTATGCCGGGATCAAAAACTGCCTATCAACGTATTCAGTATTTTCAAGACTGGTGCACTCAGGCGGGTTGTCATGGGAGAAGATGAGGGAACATTGGTGGTGGCCTGAGTTCGAAAATGCATTGTGATTCGAAAAGCATTTCGGAAATTGTTTAATTTTCAAACAGAAAAGTCTACTAACATATGATTGCTGATGTAAAGAAATCTGCAGAACAAAAGATGCAGAAAAGTCTGGAGGCGCTCCAAGTTGATTTTGGCAAGGTCAGAAGTGGACGTCCGCACGCAGGCCTGCTGGACCATATCATGGTCGACTATTATGGTACCCCGACGCCTATCAAACAACTGGCAAATGTAACTTTGGCTGATGCTCGAACTATTGGCATCATTCCGTGGGACAAGAAGATGCTGGCAGTTATTGAGAAGGCCGTGCGAGATTCTGACCTGGGCCTGAATCCTATGACAGTGGGCGAAATGGTGCGTGTGCCAATGCCACCGTTGACGGAAGAAAGACGCCGGGATTTGACCAAGATTGTCAAAGCAGAAGCCGAAACGGCACGTATTGCCATGCGCAATGCTCGCCGTGATGCCAATAACCAGCTCAAAGAGTTGCTCAAGGATAAACTGATCGCTGAAGATGAGGATCGGCGCGGGCAGGAAGAAATTCAGAAACTCACCAATCATTATATTGCTGAAGTGGATAAGTTATTGCAAACCAAAGAATCTGAATTGATGGCTGTCTGACGTATGTCCGAAACACCGAGCTCAACGCGTGACATTCCTGAAATTGGCGCGATGCCCAAGCATGTAGCCATCATCATGGATGGTAATGGCCGGTGGGCGAAACAGCGTTATCTCCCTCGTACAGCAGGACATAGGCAAGGCGTCGAGGCAGTCAGAGGGATTATCAGGGCCTGCATCGAGCGCGAGATCAAATACTTAACGATTTTTGCGTTTAGCAGTGAGAACTGGCGCAGACCCGAAGAAGAAGTGAAATTGCTGATGCAGTTGTTTCTGGTCGCGCTGGAACGAGAAGTTGCAAAACTGCATGAAAATGGCATCCGATTCAAAGTGATCGGCGATATTTCCAAATTCGACGCCAAGATTATCGATTGCATACGGCAAGGTGAGGCGTTGACTGCCAATAATGCGCGCTTGCACTTTACAGTCGCGGCTAATTATGGTGGGCGCTGGGACATTATGCAAGCAGTGAAAAAAATGATAGCTCAGGATAGCAGGCTGGCGGATAGTTTTAACGAACTGGATCTCTCCAGGTACTTGGCAATGGGCAATGCGCCCGAACCTGATTTGTTTATCCGTACTGGCGGTGAATGTCGAATCAGTAATTTTTTATTGTGGCAGCTTGCCTATACCGAGTTGTACTTTACCGAAACGCTATGGCCGGATTTTGATGCGGCGTCACTCGATCAGGCGATTGCATCCTATCAGCAACGCGAACGTCGATTTGGACGAACCAGCGAGCAGCTGGTAGCTTCTCTGGCAAAAAACAGAGTAAACGGTTTATGAAGATGCTATTTATTTACCGTTCCCAAACCAACGGGATATGACCGTTCATGCTTAAAACTCGAATTCTTACTGCACTAGCTATGTTGACCGCCTTTCTGGCGGCATTATTTTATTTGCCAGCTATATTCTGGGCCGTCTTGCTCTTGGGCGTGACAGTTACGGCATCCAGAGAATGGGCCCGATTAGGTCGTTTCACAGTCAGGCAAACAGTTTTATATCTAATTCTCACCACCTTGCTGGGTGGAGAGCTATTGTTTCTGGTCAGTGAAGCCGTAAAGGTGGATCCAAGCAGTATGGCCATAATCTGGCTATATGCGCTTTCGACTCTGTTCTGGTTATCGTTGGTACCGATCCTGCTAAGGATAAACTGCCCGATCCAAAACAGCGGACTATTCATGCTGCTCGGCTGGCTGGTATTGCTGCCGACCTGTCTGGCGCTCTATCAGCTGCGTGCAATCGATCCCTGGCTGTTGCTTGGATTCATGGGGGTCATTTGGGTATCGGATAGTACCGCTTATTTTGCCGGGCGCGCATATGGCAAACATAAACTTGCGCCACGAATCAGTCCTGGCAAAACCTGGGAGGGGGTGGCAGGCGCCTTGTGCGGTGTTTTGGTTTACGCACTTGTCTGGTTGTACTTGCTGGACGAAGGAAATTTATTGATCACTTGGCTGGTTCCATTATTATTTGTGCTAACGATGCTGGGCATCATGGGTGACCTTTTTGAGTCGTTGCTAAAACGACATGCGGGTGTCAAGGATAGTGGCAATATTCTGCCCGGTCATGGTGGTATACTGGATCGGATCGATGCGCTGACTTCGACTTTGCCGGTTGCGGCAATGGCAGTAATCCTCATATATTCGACTGAACTATGACTAAAATGCGGTACCTGACCATATTGGGGTCGACGGGTAGTATCGGAGAAAGTACACTGGATGTGGTCGCGCGTCATCCTGACCGTTTCAAAATCGTTGCACTGACTGCGAACGAAAGCGTGGAGAAACTGTTTGCGCAATGCCAACGTTTTCATCCGCATTATGCGGTCATGCTGAATGAAGACGGGGCCGGGCAACTAAATGACGAACTGCGCACGATCGGTTCCGATACCGAGGTACTTTCCGGCGTCGAATCGCTGGAAAAAGTGGCGTCCTTGCCAGAAATCGATACGGTTATGGCCGCAATAGTCGGTGCGGCCGGTATCCGTCCGACACTCGCGGCAGCGCGTACCGGCAAGCAGGTGTTGTTGGCGAATAAGGAAACCCTGGTGATGGCAGGGCGTATCTTTATGGATATGGTCAAGCAACACCAGGCAACATTGTTGCCAATAGACAGCGAGCATAATGCGATTTTTCAGTCCTTGCCACAGCATTTCAGTGGTGATTATGGAGAGTCCGGTGTTCGCCGGATATTGCTGACTGCTTCGGGCGGCCCTTTCCGGAATGCGGCCTGGGCGGAGTTGGAAAGCGTGACGCCTGAACAGGCTTGTGCACACCCCAACTGGGTCATGGGACGTAAAATATCGGTAGATTCGGCGACCATGATGAACAAAGGCCTGGAAGTGATTGAAGCGCACTGGCTATTCGATGCGGACCCGGAGAAAATTCAAGTAGTGGTGCATCCTCAGAGTGTCATTCACTCCATGGTCGAATATATCGATGGCTCAGTACTCGCGCAACTGGGTAATCCCGATATGCGCACGCCGATCGCGCACGCCCTGAGTTATCCGGACAGAATTGAGAGCGGGGTGCGATCTCTCGATATCTTTGAAATTGCACAGCTCGATTTTGAGAAGCCTGATTTCGAACGCTTCCCTTGTCTTGGTTTGGCTTACAAGGCGTTGTCCATGGGAGGAAATATGCCCGCCGTGCTGAATGCCGCCAATGAAGTGGCAGTCGAAGTTTTCCTGGCTGGCGGAATGCCTTTTACAGCTATTCCGGTTATGATCGAACAGGTGATGCAAACGATCAATCAGCAACAAGTCACCAGCCTGGACGATGTGCTTGCGGCCGATTCACTTGCACGTGAGACAGCCCGGGAATGGTTGGCCTGTCAGGTTTAGCAGCACCAATGTGCCAGATACATGCCGCTCATGCTGGAGTCGGCACTGTGGCATCCACATTCTGGAAAAACAAAGGCCGCAAACGCAATGTCCAGGCCGCAACATATTATATGTTGATTGCAACAAATTGGGTTCATATATGTAAATCTCACTGCGGATAAGCTTGATACATTCAGCTGCTTCCTTATCTTTCCTGGCTTCTAATAACTTCAACCTGATATGACACTACTCACGACTATTCTCGCTTTCGTGGTTGCATTAGGCCTGCTGATCACCTTCCATGAATTTGGCCATTATCTGGTCGCTCGCTGGAGTGGCGTCAAGGTTTTGCGTTTTTCTGTAGGATTTGGAAAGCCATTGTTCAGAAGACGGTTGGGTGCGGATCAGACTGAATGGGTGGTTGCGGCGATCCCGCTTGGGGGTTATGTCAAAATGCTGGATGAGCGCGAAGGGAAAGTATCTCCGCATGAACTCCCGCGTGCGTTCAACCGGCAGACTGTTTCCCGGCGCTTTGCGATCGTGGCGGCCGGACCTATTGCCAATTTTTTATTGGCAATATTGCTTTATTGGTTGCTCTTTGTTCTGGGGGTCAGTGGTATTAAGCCTATGTTGGGTGAAATTGCACCCTCGACGCCCGCTGCTTCTGCCGGTTTCAGTGAGGGGCAGACTATTACCAGAATTGGCGGCCAATCCGTCACAACCTGGCAAGATGTCCGCCTGGCATTGTTGGCGCATGGAGTCGATCGCACACCCGACCTGGATGTGGAAACGGTTGCAGAAAACGGCGTCATCCATAAATTAAAACTGGATTTGAGTAGTCTTGAGGCAGAAGATTTCGATGCGGATTTTTTAGGCAAGATTGGTCTGGCATACTACCAACCTGCTTTCAGTTCGATTATAGGTCAGGTGCTGGCAGGTGGTGCAGCGGAGCGCGCTGGGCTGCAGGTGGGGGACGAGATCCTGGCGATTGACGGTCAGGAAGTGCTTTATTGGCAAGAGGTCGTCGGTATCATTCGTGCCAGTCCCGGGCACTTGCTGAATCTGGAAATTATGAGGAATGGCGAGGTGATCGACCTGTCGTTGACACCCGAGATTGGGCTTGAGGATAACATCGAAATCGGTAAAGTTGGCATTGCGCCCAAGATCGAGCATGAGATGCTGGAGAATCTGCTGGTGAAAATCAGTTACCCGCCAGTAACTGCTTTAAGCAAAGCAGCGGCCAAAACTTGGGAAATGACCCATTTTACTTTGCGCATGCTTGGCAAAATGGTGGTGGGGGATGTTTCGTTTAAGAATGTCAGCGGCCCAATCACCATTGCCGATTATGCCGGGCAGTCAGCGCAAATGGGATTTGTTGCTTACCTGGGTTTCCTTGCCTTGATCAGCGTTAGTCTGGGTGTGCTCAATTTACTGCCGATCCCGGTGCTGGATGGCGGGCACCTGATGTATTACTTGATAGAAATGATTCGTGGCAAACCGTTACCTGAGAAAGTAATGGAGATTGGGCATCAAATTGGCATGTTGCTGCTCATCACGTTGATGATATTTGCCCTGCATAATGATTTGCTTCGCTTGATTGCAAGGTAAATATGAAATTCAGGTATTTGGCATTATTTCTTATACTCAATTATTCAATAGTTTACGGATCAAATGAGGCTTTCGTTGTTCAGGATATCCGGGTAGAAGGCATACAGCGCACCGAAGCGGGTACAGTATTCAGCTATCTCCCAATCAAAGTCGGTGATGTGCTTGATAGCACCAAGGCAAGCGCAGCCATCAAGGCGCTCTATGCAACCGGTTTTTTTAAGGATGTCAAATTGAAAGCTGAAGGCAATTTGCTGATTGTTCAGGTTCTGGAGCGTCCCGCCATTGCCCAGATCAGTATTGATGGCGCCAAGGAATTCGATAAAGACAAGCTGAAAGAAGGCCTGAAACAGGCCGGATTATCCGAATCGCGTATTTTCAGTCGTGCGCTTCTGGAGAAAGCCGAACAGGAACTGAAGCGCCAGTATATCAGCCGCGGGAAATATGCCGTCAAAATCACGACGACGACAACGCCCCTGGAGCGGAACCGGATCGGGATCAATTTCAATATCAAGGAAGGCAAGACCGCTCGTATCAGGCAAATCAACATCGTTGGCAACCAGGCTTTTCGGGAGAAAAAATTACTGGGTTTACTGAATCTCAAAACGCCCGGCCTACTGACCTGGTTTACCAAAGACGACCAATACTCGAAGCAGAAACTGTCAGCCGATCTTGAAACGCTGCGTTCCTATTATCTTGACCGAGGGTATCTCGAGTTCAACATCGACTCCACCCAGGTTTCCATTACACCGGATATGAAGGATATCTACATTACGGTCAATGTAACGGAAGGTCCTCAATACACGGTATCCGATATCAAGCTGGCTGGCGAACTGATATTGCCCGAAGAAGAACTGCGCGCGCTGATTAAGCTTGAGCCAGGTGGCGTATTTGCGCGCGAGAAATTGACCGAATCGGTCAAACTGATCAGTGACCGATTGGGTGATGAGGGTTATGCCTTCGCCAACGTCAACGCATCCCCGGAACTGGATAAGGAGACCAGGGAAACTGCTTTTACTTTTTTTATCGATCCTGGCCGCCGGGTTTATGTCAGGCGCATCAACATCAGCGGCAATGATCGTACCCGGGATGAGGTCATTCGCCGTGAATTTCGGCAAATGGAGGGTGCGTGGCATTCGACCACGCAGATCAATCGCTCCCGGCAACGCGTGGACAGGCTGGAATTTTTTACCAGTGTCAACGTTGAAACACCGCCGGTTGCAGATGTGCCGGATCAGGTGGATATCGATGTTAGCGTTGTCGAGAGGCCAACCGGTGCGATCATGTTCGGTGCGGGCTACTCCGACCGGGAAGGCATTATTTTGAATGGCTCCATTGCGCAGAATAATATTTTCGGGACAGGCAACTTTCTCAGTTTGCAGGTGAATACCGGGAGTGTTAACAAAATCATATCTGCTTCATTTACCAATCCATACTATACGATCAATGGTGTGAGTCTTGGTCTGGAGGCCTACAAACGCGATATCAATACACGTTCGCTATCCAGCGTCGGGGTGTTCAATACCGATACTACGGGTGCCAATATTCGTTTTGGAATTCCTGTTGCCGAGAATGATATTGTCTCGCTTGGGGTGGGTGCGGAGCATACCAAAATTAATTTGCGTGACGACAGTCCTGAGCGCTTCAGGGAGTTTGTCAGTCAGTTTGGCAGGAGCTCTAACAACATTCCCATTACTCTCAGTTGGGCGCGTGACCGTCGTGACAGTGCGATCTGGACGACTTCCGGTATGACGCAGCGCATATTCGGAGAATTTAGTTTGCCGTATGGCGATTTGAATTACTACAAAATCAGCCTTGAACAAAGATGGTTCTATTCGATTTCCAGATTTTTCACCCTGATGCTCAATGGCGACATCGGGGTGGGTGATGGTTATGCCGGTAAACCACTTCCTTTCTTTAAGAACTTTTTTGCTGGCGGCTTCAACTCTGTCCGGGGCTATAATATCAACACGCTCGGACCGCGTGATAGCGAAGGGCGCGTCCTGGGCGGCAGCAAGCGCATTGTGGGCAACCTCGAAGTGCTGTTTCCGGCACCGTTCATGCCAGACGACAAGACTATCCGCTTGAGTGCGTTTATGGATGCCGGCACACTTGTCAACTCTTTCTCTGGATTGGACTTGAATGATTTTCGTTATTCTGCCGGCCTGGCCGTCACCTGGATTTCCCCTATGGGGCCGCTGAAGTTCAGTATTGCACAACCATTCAATAATCAGCCAGGGGATAATTTGCAGCGCTTCCAGTTTCAGTTAGGACAAACTTTCTAGTTTTGGGAGACAGCCACCGGGAGAATCAATGAAATTTGTATTACAGGATTGGCGCCAAATGGCGTCTGCATGGTTTTATATGGTGTCTGGCATGGTTGTGCTGTTGACCTTGCCGGCCGTATCCCTCGCTCAGGAAATCAAGATTGGAGTTGTCAATACCGAGAAAATTCTACGGGAGTCGATTCCCGCTGTCATGGCGCAAAAGAAAATTGAACAAGAATTCCAGACGCGTGATGCGCGCATCAAGCAACTTTCCGTCCAGGCGAAAGCCTTGCAACAGGAGCTGGAGAGTAACGACAGCATGGCGGAAGTAGAAAGGCGGACCAAAGAACGCGAACTGGCAACTCTCAGCCGCCAATATCATCGTGCCCAGCAACAAATGCGAGAAGATTTGAGCCTGCGCCAGAATGAGGAATATGGTCTGATACTGGAACGTATCAATCAAGTCATCCAGGAACTGGCTGAGTTGCAGGCATATGATCTCATTCTGCAATTGCAGGATTCGGTTTACCGGAGCGCACGTATCGATATTACCGATCAAGTGATCAGAGTGCTGGATGAGCAGGCATCCGCTGCCGAGAAGTAACCCGTTCCATCAATCAAGCGAACAATAGCCATACAGGGAGAAGAAAAAAATGACGACCATGGATATCCATGAAATCCTGAAATACCTGCCACACCGCTATCCATTGATTCTGGTAGACAGAGTAGTGTCTTTTGAGCCGGGTAAACGAATCCATGCCTACAAGAATGTTTCCATCAATGAACCTTATTTTGTCGGGCATTTTCCGCACTATCCAGTCATGCCGGGTGTTTTGATCGTTGAAGCGCTGGCACAGGCCGCAGCGCTACTGACTGTCCGCTCCCAAGAGGCCGGAAAAAATACCGAGCAGGTGTATTATTTTGTCGGTATCGATGCGGTGCGATTTAAAAAACCTGTTATTGCGGGGGATCAACTTTCCCTGAAAGTCGAGATTACCCGGCAGATTAAGGGAATCTGGAAATATTCTGCCTGTGCCGAGGTGGATGGTCAGATCGTAACTGAGGCGCAATTGATGTGTACGGCAAGGGAAATTTAGTCTGCCCATCAGAACCGGTGACAAGGCTGCTAGCCGCACCATGCAATTTTCAAGGTGCGGCGTGGCGTGACAATGCCTCGTAATGGAGTGGTCATGCAGCAAGGCTGTGTCTTGATACTGTGCACGATAGCCGCTCCGATTGAGGCAGTCAGGAGAATTGGCTGTTGACAGGTCATTGTTCCCAGAAATCCGATATGATCCGGCGATTTGATCGATGCGTCTAAAGCGGCCAATTTATGGGGTGGACGAAGCGGGCAGAGGGCCTCTGGCGGGACCAGTTTATGCCGCCTGCGTGAGATTGGATGCGCGCAGAACGATCGAGGGATTGGCCGATTCCAAGCAGTTAAGTGCGCGCAGGCGTGTATCTCTGGCAGAGCAGATCAAACGAAAGGCCGTCGCCTGGGCCATCGCCTTCGCCTCAGTTGCTGAAATTGACCGGCTAAATATTTTACAGGCGAGTCTTCTCGCCATGCGAAGGGCTGTACAGCAATTGGCACTCACCGAAGACGCCCTGGTGCTCATAGATGGAAAGCACGCGCCACAATTGAATTTTGAGGTGGAAACAATTGTCAAAGGGGACTCTTTAGTAGCTGAAATTTCGGCTGCTTCAATTCTAGCCAAAACTGCACGAGACGCCGAAATGATACGGCTGCACGAACATTACCCGGTATATGGGTTTGATCAACATAAGGGTTATCCAACCAGGGCCCATCTTGATGCGATCCGGTTATATGGAATTTCCGATGTCCATCGCCACAGTTTTTCCCCTTGCAGGCCAGGCAATCAATCTAGGAGGCTGTCCGAGAATAGCGATCGTAGAGAGGGTGAGGCTGGTTGAGTTGGATTTTTCGATCATTTGAGGCGAATAGTTGTTCTATTTAACGAAAAGGATCGTAAAATCCGGCCAATCAGGCTCGTCCGCAGTAGATCAGTCTATTCACGGACAGCCTCCTAGGTTCTCCTGACATAAACGGAGTGGATTCAGCCAACATGCGAGAATGGGGCGCAGTAATAAGTGTTATGCACATCGTAAATAAAACGTTTTATCAACTACATGAAAGCCTTGGACAGGCGGAGGAAGTATGCGTATAGAAAAGAATACAGTGGTTTCCTTGCACTATAAAATGATCGATCCGGAAGGCAAGGTCCTGGAGGAAACCGAAATGCCGATCAGTTACCTGCACGGCGGATTTGATGGCATTTTCCCTACGGTGGAGGAAGCCTTGCATGAGAAGGAAATCGGGCATACGCTGTCACTATTAATGGAGCCAGAAGAAGCGTTTGGCGAATACGACACTGAACTGATGCGGGTCGAGCCCCGGAGCGCCTTTCCCGAGGAAGTGGCTATCGGGATGCAGTTCGAGGGTGGGGAGGAAGGTTCGGATGATTTCCTGATTTATACCGTGACAGATGTGACTGACGATATTGTGGTGGTGGATGGTAACCATCCCTATGCTGGTATGGTACTGCGCTTTGAATGCACGGTCACGGCAGTACGGTCAGCGACAACGGAAGAGCTTGCGCACGGTCATGTACATGATGGATCACAGGGTCATGAGCATTAACGGAGCGGGATGATCCGTCTGATTTTGTAATGTGACTGGCAGGGCGCCCGCTCCTCGGTGCCGCACTGCCAGTCAGCATCATATTGTCCGATCAAGCATTGATCGCATCAAGTAAATCTGTTCCAGCGCTTCCTTGGGCGTGAGTTCATCCGGGTGAATGTGTTCGAGATGAGCAAGTACCGGGTGGGCAGGACAGGCTATCTCGTTTTCAAGCTCGTCAATTTCTTCAAATAATGTTTGCTGCGGGTTTCTGCCAATAGCTTCCTGTTCCAGCCTGGCGAGAATTTTTCTGGCTGCTTTGATGACTTTGTCTGGTACACCCGCCAATGCTGCGACATGCAATCCATAGCTCTGGCTGGCCGGTCCTTCCTTGACTGCATGCAGAAACACTATCCGTTGCTTGTGTTCGATTGCGCTGACATGAATATTGGCTGCTTGCGGGAATTCCTGCGCCAGTTGTGTGAGCTCGAAGTAATGGGTCGCAAACAGGGTATAGCTTCGGTTCTGGCTCAACAAGTAGCGGGCAATGGCAAAAGCGAGCGCAAGGCCGTCGAAAGTTGATGTCCCGCGGCCTATTTCATCGACCAGTACCAGACTTTGTGCAGTGGCGTGACGCAGGATGTTGGCTGCTTCAGTCATTTCGACCATAAAAGTCGAGCGTCCACCGGCCAGATCATCGGACGCGCCGATACGCGTGAAAATCTGATCAATTGGCCCCATGCGTGCATGTTGGGCCGGCACAAAACTTCCGCAATGCGCCAGTAAAACGATCAGAGCCGTCTGACGCATATAAGTGGACTTGCCCCCCATGTTGGGGCCTGTGATGATCAGCATTTGCCTGCCTGTACGGGTTACGGCGCCCAGTTGTACATCATTGGCGATATATTGCTCTACTTGGCTTTCCACTACGGGGTGGCGGCCAGCTTCAATTGTCAGGACAGGGTCATCGGAAAAGATGGGCCTGCCGTAGTCGAGCATATTTGCGCGTTCAGCAAAGGCGCACAGAACATCCAGTTCCGCGACCGACTGGGCCATCTTCTGCACCGGGGCGATGAAAGGTTGCAACTGTTCCAGCAGCAAATCGTATAATTCTTTTTCGCGTGCAAGCGCTTGTTCTCGTGCTGTCAGGGCCTTGTTCTCGAACGCCTGTAATTCCGGTGTAATATACCGTTCGACATTCTTGAGCGTTTGTCTACGGCGATAATTGGCCGGTATATTATCGCTCTGCGCGCGCGAAATCTCGATATAAAAGCCATGTACCCGATTGTATTCCACTTTGAGACCGGAGATTCCGGTGCGCTCACGTTCTTGTGCTTCCAATTGCAGCAGAAATTCTGCGCAGTTATCGTGCAAGGTGCGCAGCTCATCCAGTTCAGCATCGTAGCCGGGCGCAATGACGCCCCCTTCGCGTATTACAGTACCGGGGGTGGGCTGTAATGCATCGGTCAGCAGTTTGGTGAGTGCGGTATCGGGCATCAAGCCGGTAGCGAAACGATAGACTGCAGGCGCAGAACTGGCTGCCAGCAGTTTGCCAATATCTGGCGCAATTGTCAGGCTGTCGCGCAGGCCGGACAAGTCGCGTGGCCGCGCGGTTTTCAACGCAATGCGACTCGCAATACGCTCGATATCTACAATCTGTTTGAGTGGCTCCCGGATTGCCACGTACAGCGCGGAAGGCTCCGGATCGACCAAGGCGGAGATGGTATCGTGCCGCTGTTGCAGAATGGTGCGGTCCCGTAAGGGATGGTGCAACCAATGCCGCAACAGGCGGCTGCCCATGCTGGTCGAGCAAGTGTCCAGCAACGAGAGTAACGTGGGTGCATCTTCCCCGCGCAATGTGGTTGTCAGTTCCAGGTTGCGGCGTGTGGCAGCATCCATGCGCAAATAGCTATCATGCCGTTCGACGTGTATGGCGCGTAAGTGGCTGAGTATGGGTTCTGCGCTGGCATCGCTTGCTGTATGTTGCGTGACCCGGATATAGTCAAACAGTGCGCTCGCTGCCTGAAGCGACGCATAGAGCGCTTCACCGCCAAATGCAGCCAAATCATGCGTGCCAAATTGGCGGGTCAGCAACTGGTGCGCGCGATCGAAATCGAATTGCCAATCGGGCAAGCGCTGGTGTGTCGCGCCATCATCCAATGCCAGCGGCAGCTGGAGTGATTCCGGCAGCAACAGCTCCGCTGGACGCAGCCGTTCCAGCTCATTTGCCAGATTCTCCGGAGCAGTTTCCAATACACGCAGATCGCCTGCAGCCAAGTTGAGCCATGCCAGGCCGATGGTGCCCCGGTGCATTGCCAGTGCCATGACAATGCTGTCGCGGCGTTCTTCCAGCAATGCCGCATCTGTCAGGGTGCCTGGTGTAATGATGCGTGTGACCTGACGTTCCACGGGCCCCTTGCTGGTGGCCGGATCACCGGTTTGTTCGCAAATGGCGATCGTTTCTCCCAGCTTGACCAGTCTGGCCAGGTATTGATCCGCAGCATGAAACGGGACGCCCGCCATTTTGATCGGCTGCCCAGCCGAAGCGCCGCGCTGGGTGAGCGTGATATCCAGCAGGCGTGCCGCTTTCTCGGCATCTTCGTAAAACAGCTCGTAGAAATCTCCCATGCGGTAAAACAGGAGCTTGTCTGGGTGCTGCGCCTTGATGCGCAGATATTGGCGCATCATGGGGGTGTGCGAGGAATTATCAATATTCGTCATGTGGAACAAGTGTTTATGTTTTCTCTGCAATGCTTTTGGAGCTGATTTGGCAGGAGGCTTCTTGCGTTTCACGCTTCTGGATCATTGACGAGTGGCTGCTGCCTGTTTTGGAGCATGAAAAATTCAAGAAGACCAAGGAGCATCGCCCGGTCATCCACCCTCCATTGCTGCCATTCTCGCAAGGAGGCTTGAATCTTGTGAGCTGCTTCCGTCTGGGTCAGTCCGGAAGTTATGCGTACTTCACGGATTTCCGCAGGTGTCGGGTCGTTTCATTGAGTCGGTTATGGCATTTTGGCTGTTGCCCAGTTAACCGATGTTGACAACCGTGCGGGTCAAGGTATCTACTGGCATTATTTTACGCTCAATGCGCGTATCAGTACCAGCTCTCAAACTTATCCAGGCTCACGAAGATTTGAGACCCTACCAACTACTGATCCACCAGCGGGGAATAACACTGTGACCACCAGCAAACTGCGCTTGGCGTTATGCCTAAGGCCGAAACCGCCAAGCTGATCTTTGCCTGCTCAGCATCCCTGAAGGATGATGACCTAGAGTGCCATGCAGAGCTGCATGGGCAGACCCAAGGTGAGCCGGTGTGATGTGTCGACAAGTGTGTGATAAGCAACAGCGGCGACGTGTTGGCAGGCTTTCAAGACTCATGCTGCCGATCCGTGGGCCAGGGCTGCATCAACTTTAACACCACACTCATCGGCGCACTGCCTTCATGGCGCTGGTATTCAACGGGCCCGTAGTAGGTGAAGGGTGCGGCCTTACCGGCACGGAGTTTGTTGTCGCGGACGAACAGGTGGATGGAATGGCGAAGAGTCTTGTGATTGATCAGTTCCCGGCCGCGCTTGCTGTCGGGGGTGGTGGCGTGCTGGCTTTGCCAGTGGAAGGTGTTTTCGTCGATCCAGTGGTCGATATAGCGGTGGTCTTCAGCCTTGCCCTGCTTGTTCAGGGTGACCAGCAGCACATGGGCATTGGCGTCTTTCAGGAACACATGGCCGCTTTGCCAGTTTCCAGGATTGAAGGTTTCGTCAAATAGTTCCGGAATGTCCTCTCGCATCAGCTCCTGGCCGATCATCATCTCCAGCGGGTCGACCACACCTCTGAGCCGGGCAAAGGTGCGGAACTGCTCGCTCAGTTCCGGAGTAACAACAATGTCGTCGTACTCCGGGTTTGTGGCTTTCAGCACATACTCGCCAGCGTCTGATTTTTGCACCGTGCGCAGCAGATACTGGGTATCGCCGGCTTCGTCAAGGCGTTCAATGGCGAGCGTTTTGCCGGTGATCGAGCCGGCCTGGTTCGGGTTGATGTGCTCCAGCAACAGATAGTCGCCATCCTGAATGGGTCGCTTGCCGCCATTCATGGAATTACCGGAGGCGCGGGCGATGAAATGCTTGCTGGGGTCCAGTCGACCATAGCCCGAGCCGAGGGCGCGGTATTCTTCAGTTTCAGCTTGGCTGTTCCTGAAATGCCCGCAGGCGATTTTCAGGGACGGGAAGTACGGCAGTTCGGCCCCGGATGAGGTTAACGGCACTACGTTGTCGGTGGTCTCTGTATTCGGCTGTGCCGATACCCGAGCTTCATAGGAGGCCAGACGGTAGTCGATCAGCTCCTGCACCATGCCCTCAAACGGTGTCTGTTCGTCCGGCTTCAAGGTGACACAGGGTATCAGCCGGTGGTCTTCTTCCCGAAAGAACGGTGGAGTCTTGTTGGTCCAGTGATCGACGCAGTCCTTCTTCCAATAGCTTTGCCACTTGGCACCCGTGCCATCGGTAACGCGGACACTGTCGGCTACTTCGCTCAACAGCTTTAGGCGGCGCTGCAATACCGACCAGGATTCCTTGGCTAGGGTCGCCAAGGTCGGTGCTGCCTGCCAGCCACCGAGTTGCTGAAAGGCTTGCAGCAGAATCATCTTGAACGACTTGGTCAGCGGCGTGGTTTCTACTTCTTTCAGGAAGAGCTCATGCTGTTGAAAGAGCGCTGTTTCCGTATCGGTCAAATCACCCACATCAAGCAACAGGCCAAACCAACTGCCATGCTGTTGGCGGGTTTGTCTAAGGTTGGCTCCAAAGTGGTAGTACTCGGTGAGCGTGGGGCGACGACCCAGAGTGTCCTTCAACGCCTGATAATCTTTCTCGGGGCCCTGCTGGTCCAGTGATTTGAGGAAATCGATGACCGCCAGATCATAATTGATGAAACAGCCTTCGGGCAGGTTTAGTCGGCCTGCCTCGGCATCTCGGGCGAACTCGGCCAGTTGTCGGTGATTCATTGCCTTGCCCATCAGCGCCTGCGGCTTGTGCAGGAAGCTTTGGTGGTTGCCGACAAAATCCAAGATTACCAGCTTGACTTTGTCGGTGGCTGCACTATGCCGCAGGCCGCGGCCAATTTGCTGCAAGAACAAGATTTTGGATTCAGTAGGGCGCAGCAATAACACCATATCAATCGCCGGGAGATCCAAACCCTCGTTGAACAGATCGACCGAGAAGATGACCTCCAACTGGCCATTATTCAGCCGCTCCAGCGCTTCCCCGCGCGACAGTTCGCTTTCACCGTGCACAGCGGCGGCATTAACACCCTGCTTACAGAACTGCTCAGCCATAAAATCAGCGTGCTGGCGTGATACACAAAATGCTAGAGTACGGCTCTGCTTGTGCTTCTGCCATTCGCGCAGCGCATGTCGCGCCCTGCCCAGGGTCGCCAACTTGTTGGCCAGCAAGTTGGGATCAAACTGGCCATTGCGCCACGGAATCTCGGCGTAATCGACGCTTTCATCATAGATGCCGTAATAATGGAACGGCACTAAAAACTCGCCCCGAATACCCTCAAATAAGGGATATTCGAACGCCATATTGTCATCGCAGAGCGACAGTATGTCCGAGCGGTCGGTACGGTCTGGCGTGGCGGTCAGCCCCAACATGAACTGGGGCGTAAAATAGTTCAGCAACCGATAGTAGGTAGGTGCTGCAGCGTGGTGAAATTCATCAATGATGATGTAGTCGAAATGTTGCGGACTGAAGCGCTCTAGGTGGACGTCTTTGCCCAGGGTTTGCACTGATGCGCAGAGTACATCGACCTGCGTGTCGCGTTGCTGACCCATGTAGTAGCCGACCCGGCTATCTGGCTTGATGCGCAGAAAGGTTTGGGCGGCCTGATGCAGTATCTCTTCGCGATGCGCCACAAACAGGATGCGGCGAGCTTGAAGTTGCAGAGCATCAAAGGCAGAAAGCCACGTCTTACCCAAGCCGGTGGCAAGCACTACCAAGCCGCGCCGATACCCCTGCTTTCTGGTTTCTGCCAAGGCAGCTAATGCTTGCTGCTGTACTTCATGCGGCTCCGGTGGTGGCTCTTGCTCCGTACTGCCGGGTTCAATGGGTTGTGGTGCCTTCCGCCGCTTGGCGTAATCGTCCACCCAGCCATCGGTCAGTGGCACCGTCTTCGGATGCTGAAACAGTTCTTCAAACCGACTCGCCGCTTCCCAATAACCGGCCTCAGGCGGATAGTCGATCTGGTAGTTCCATTCGAGTCCGTGTTTCAGAGCTTGCTGGCTGATGTTGCTGGAGCCGATAAATGCCCGCCCCCAACTACCCTTGTCGTCCGAACTGCCGGCGAACAAGTAAGCTTTCATGTGAAAGCTCTCGCCCTGACTTTGGAATACACGAACCAGTGCGCCTCGCTCTTGCAGTAGGATTAACTCACGTAGTGCCTCGGGGTCGGTGACATCCAGATAGTCACTGGTCAGAATACGCAGCCGGGTTGGAGGGGTGCTGAACAGTGCATCGGTCAGATCCGGCATCAACAGGTTCAGCCCGGTTTTCTTAACGAACGCGACCGCCATATCTACCTGGTCTGCGGCTTTGATGGCGTGGCAGAGCTTGGGCAAGAAGTGATGGGAGTCACCGCCTGTAGTCAGCCGCTGGTGCGGCACTGGCTCTCTGCTGACCAGAATGTTGAGCCATTCCTCTTCATGGTCTGGTCGCTGGTCGACGGTGCGCCAGAACTTACTGGCTTTGATGTCCGGGAGGGCCGCCAGCCAATGGCTGGCCGTGTCTTCTTCGGCATCCAGAAAGTAGCGCCCATTGTGATATCGCTCACCCTGGCCGTATTTAAAGCTCATGTACAACATACCGTTTGGCTTCAGTGCGGCCCATAACCTT
>NZ_JBEUDO010000028.1:0-36520 GCF_050584665.1 Nitrosomonas sp. ANs5 | reverse complement strand
GTAAAAGTACGCGGAGGCTGCTGAATGACGATTCAAGTCCAGTGTTCCCCAGCAGCTTCTGAAAGCACTATATTCTGACCGACTTCCAGTATCTGGATTTCCAGTAGACATTATCAAGCCGCGACAGGGTCACCCCTTTTTTGGAGGAGACATGTAGAAATTTGCGCTTTTCCAAGTAAATGCCGACATGCCAGGAGCGTCTTCCTGTTTTGAAGAATACCAGATCGCCCGCCTCAAGCTCTTCTTGATCGATTTCATCACCCAATTCCGCCTGAGATAGGGCCGTACGCGGTAGCGCGAGGCCAAACTCCGTTTCATAGATGATTTTAACAAATGCCGAGCAGTCTATGCCGGATCGGCTGGCACCACCCAACCGATAACGGACACCGCGCCATTCTTGGTAGTGACTATACAACCGGTCTTTGATGGTGTCCGTATCTTCTTTGAGGATGTCCTGTGGTACTACGTGCCTGTAAGATCGATGCTGGGAAGGGGCGGCCAGCCTGCTTTCTGTATTCTTGGTGATGGACCCACATCCCATCACCATGCCTGTGCTGATCAACAGAATGACAATGTGTTTGAGTGACATATTTTCGATTCATGTTGTTGGACAAGAGCATAAAGTATAACAAGGAATCAATTCGCTTGAAGTGTTATGCACGCTTGTGGGAGAGCTTACACCGATAAGGCAGGGTGCAAAGACAACAAATAGCCGTTTATTCCTGGCTTGCTCCTGGTTTAGACACTTTTGGCCCAAGTGTTGCGCAGAGATACGGCACGATTAAATACCGGTTTTCCCGCGCGTGTGTCGATACGGTCTGCTACAAAATAACCGTGGCGCTCGAATTGAAAACGTTGCTCGGGCTGCGAATCGAGCAATGCGGGCTCGACGTAACCCGTGATGACCTGTTTGGAATCGGGATTTAATGCCGCTTTGAAATCCTTGTTTTCGGAATCCGGATGAGGATCATTAAACAAACGATCATATAGCCTGATCTCTACCGGGTGTGCATGCCTGGCAGATAGCCAATGAATGTTACCTTTGACTTTACGGCTGTCGGCACCCGCTGTGCCACTTTTGGTGTCAGGATCATAAGTGCAGTGAATTTCGGTTATTTCCCCCTGGCTGTTTTTGACTACATGCGTGCATTTGACGAGAAACGCGTAGCGCAGTCTGACTTCCGCGCCGGGTGCCAGACGGAAAAATCCTTTGCTGGGTGTTTCCATAAAATCCGCGCGGTCGATATAGAGAGACTTGGTCAGTGTCAGCTCGCGCTTGCCGAGTTCGGGTTGCTGCGGATGATTGGGTGCATGGCAAATTTCCTCCTGATCATCCGGGTAATTGTCGATGACGAGCAATACCGGATCGAGGACCGCGATGCGGCGCAGGGCGCGTTGATTGAGATCTTCGCGCAAACAGTCTTCCAGAATGGTCAAGTCTATCCACGAATCGGCCTTGCTGATGCCGATGCGTTCAGCAAACAAGCGAATCGATTCCGGTGTGTATCCCCGCCGGCGCAGGCCTGCCAGTGAATTCATGCGTGGATCATTCCAGCTGTCCACCAGTCCGTTTGCGACCAGATCGATTAACTTGCGTTTGCTCATGACGCTATAGGTCAGATTGAGTCGTGCAAACTCGATTTGCTGCGGATGGCAAGGAACCTTATCGGCCAGTTGATCCAGCACCCAGTCGTATAGCGGCCGGTGATCCTCGAACTCCAGCGTGCATAGCGAATGCGTGATATGTTCGAGCGCATCGGAGATGCAATGGGTGAAGTCATACATCGGATAAATGCACCATTTGTCGCCGGTACGCTGGTGGTGAACGTGGCGAATACGGTAAATGACAGGGTCACGAAGATTGATGTTGGGGGAAGCCATGTCGATTTTCGCGCGCAGCACATGCGCGCCATCCGCGAATTCGCCCGCGCGCATGCGCCGGAACAAATCCAGGTTTTCTGCAACCGGGCGGTCCCGGTAGGGACTGTTTGTGCCCGCCTCGGTCAAAGTGCCGCGCAGCACGCGTATTTCCTCTGCTGGCAGGCTGTCTACATAGGCTTTTCCTTGCGTAACCAGGTATTCCGCATATTCATACAGTTTGTCAAAATAATCCGAAGCATAGTGTAGATACGCGCCCCAATCGAAACCCAGCCAGCGCACCGATTCAATGATGGCATCGACATATTCCTGTGCTTCTTTCTCGGGATTGGTGTCATCGAAGCGCAGATGACAAATGCCACCATACTCACGTGCAAGTCCAAAATTCAAGCATATGCTTTTTGCATGGCCGATATGCAAATAGCCATTTGGCTCGGGAGGGAAGCGGGTCTCCACGCGCCCGTTCCATTTGCCGGTGCGATTGTCTTCCTCAATGATATTTTTAATGAAATGCGTAGCTGTCGAAATGGTGTTCACGGATATATTTTTCTCAGTTGACCTTAGCAGGGAGTGGGAAAGCCTTGCAAGACGGGTAAAAGTCTTAACCAGGCAACGCGCTGCGGCAGCCGTCTCCTATCGATGAGCCGGCTGAGCTGGTACATGCTATAGATGCTGGCGGCCGTCCATCACGGTTGTTTTTCATTACCCTGTTAGAATGGGTTGAACAAAGTAATTATAATACACGTTGATCGAGCAGACGGCATGTCTTGCCAGGCAGCTTGGTGCAATCGACTTGTTGGCAGCGTCTCGCAGCAAAAGGAACAATGCGTACATTAATTAAAATACAACCAAATTAAGATGGCTATGACCCAAGAAAACCAATCCAGTAGTTCCCAGGATGAAAATCACCTGATTGTTGAGCGCCGCTCGAAACTGGCTGCATTGCGCGAGCAGGGCAATGCTTTCCCGAACGACTATCGTCGCGACAGTCTGGCCCATGGCTTGCATGAAAAGTACGATGACTATGCCAAGGAAGCGCTGGAAAATGAGCAGATTGTCGTGAAAGTCGCAGGGCGCATGTTGTTCAAGCGTGTCATGGGCAAGGCCAGTTTTGCTGCAATCCAGGATATGAGTGGCCGGATACAGCTTTATATCTCTAACGACCATACCGGTGAGACGGCTCATGAAACGTTCAAGCACTATGATTTGGGCGACATACTCGGCGCGCAAGGCGTATTGTTCAAAACCAAAACCAACGAACTCTCTTTGCGTGTGACGCAGCTGCGCCTGTTGACCAAATCGCTGCGCCCGCTCCCGGAGAAATTCCATGGCTTGACTGACCAGGAGCAAAAATACCGGCAGCGCTATCTCGATCTGATTACCAGTGAGGAGACACGACATGTGTTTATCACGCGATCAAGAATCATTCAGGCTATGCGCGAGTTTTTCGTCGGACGGAGCTATCTGGAAGTTGAAACGCCCATGATGCACTCGATTCCGGGCGGCGCGACGGCGCGTCCCTTTATTACGCACCATAACGCGCTCGACATGGACCTCTATTTGCGTATCGCGCCCGAACTTTATCTGAAGCGTTTGGTCGTGGGGGGTATGGAAAGGGTGTTTGAAATCAATCGCAACTTCAGGAATGAAGGCATTTCGACGCGTCATAATCCCGAATTCACCATGCTGGAGTTTTATGAGGCATATCAGGATCATAATTACCTGATGGATTTGACTGAATCCATGCTGCGAGAGGTGGCGATGCATGTGCTGGGCACTACACAAATCATATACCAGCAACGTGAAATGGACTTGGCGGAACCTTTCTCCCGTTTGACCATTACCCAGGCGATACTGGCGCACCATCCCGAGTATTCCGCGGCACAACTCAACGATCGCGATTTTCTGATCACGATATTGCAGAAATTGGGGGTGAAGCACAACCCGAACGATGGTATCGGCGGCTTGCAACTTTCGCTGTTCGATGAAACAACCGAACACCTGTTGTTTGCGCCGACGTTCATTGTCGATTATCCGGCGGAAGTCTCTCCGCTGGCACGGCGCAATGATAACAACCCGGATGTTACCGACCGCTTCGAGCTTTATATCGCCGGGCGGGAAATCGCCAACGGGTTTTCGGAATTGAATGATCCTGAGGATCAAGCACAGCGATTCCTGGAACAAGTCCAGGCCAAGGATGCTGGCGACATGGAAGCGATGCATTACGATGCCGACTATATTCATGCGCTCGAATACGGTCTGCCGCCGACTGCAGGAGAGGGTATTGGTATCGATCGCCTGGTCATGCTGTTTACCGATGCGCCCAGCATTCGGGATGTGATCCTATTTCCGCAATTGCGCAAGGAAGATTAAACGAAGGGGTGTGATTGAACAAAGGGCTGCCGTGCGCCAAGGTGCTCAGTGATTCCGGATGGGGCCTCAAGTTAGCGGCAGGATGGCCGTTGCTATAGCATGTACTCATCATTCCAGCCTGACCCGTCCAACCGGGAAATCCAGATTCAGTTGCCAGAAACGCATGCTCGATGACTTGAACAATTATTTCCGTAACGCTTTCGTGGGTTGTTGCTGGTTTCTGATTGTGAGCGTATCAGGCTACATCCAGGCGGTGCATAGTGCGCAGCCGGGGACACGCTCGGTTGCCACTTCATCCACAGGTAATACAGCGCCTCCTGGTCAAGTATCTCGTGGCGCGGTCACTCTCTCGACCCATGATACTGGCCGCATGAGCGAGCCGGCAGCAAGACCTTCTTCCCACCGTATCAGTAGCGGTGCGGTACTGCCGATTTTTGCCTATTCCTACCCACCGCCGATGGGTTATTGTGGTGTGGTCCGTCATATAGAACACTTTTTGCATCCGGATTATGGCGATATTGACCGTGCCACAAATCCTCCGATTTCGGGGATGGTGGCGATCCCTTTTGGACGGTTTGGTGATCAATCATTTTTTGCCGATGTGACGGTGGCAGGTCCCAGTGGCTACTATCCAGCGGAAAAAAATATCGAAGAAACGGTTTATTTCAGAATTCATCTCACCCTGCCTGATGGCGGCCACTACACCGTAACCGAGCAGCGCCCACCTTCATTCCAGCCGGGAGATGGCGTGCTGCTGAATGAATTTGGCGTGCTGGAGCGCGCCGATTGTAAAACTGATAATCCGCAGTGACATGGTGGGAATAGGGTGTGTCAATATACGCCCCAGCCGGGAGAACTTACTGAAGCCGTTTGAATGCGTAATTGCAACTGTGGCTGGCGTCTCGCGCGGCATCTGACTAGAGTAACTGTTCCATTTCGGTTAGCAGTGTGTCGCGCAGCGTTTCGATTTCGCTGAGATGCTGTGTGGTATGGGTGTGGCCCGCTTGTTTGAGATTGACCAGTTCGTTGGCTTTGTCATGGATGTGATCGTGAAGCGCTAGAATCTGCGTGAGTGACGGATGGTTTGCGTAGCGTGCACGGCCGATATTATCCAGCCAGCGGCCGAAGCGGCACTTGTGGGGATCCAGAGGGGGCGCGATATTGTCAGCATCGCGCAAATAGGCACGCAATGCCATGACCCAGGCGCGCAGCTCGACCATCGAGATCAGTACTGGCAGGTTGTCGCTATTGATGCGCGGGCACTTTGACCAGACCGGGTCGGGGCGCCAATTGGCGATCCAATCCGGGATGGCTGCGGCCGGCATTGGGCGCGCGATACCGTTGCCTTGTGCCAGGTGACAACCGAGTGATAGCAACATCGCGCCATGTGCTGCTGTCTCGACACCCTCGGCAATGGTTTTTCGCCGGAAAGCGTTGGCCAGGCCGAGTACGCCTTCGAGGATGGTCAGGTCGTCGGGATCATCGAGCATACCGCGTACAAAGCTCTGATCTATCTTGAGAAGCTGCGCGGGCAGGCGCTTTAAATAGGTGAGTGTCGAATAACCCGTGCCAAAATCATCCAGCGCAACGCCGACGCCAATTTCCTGGCAAGCCACGATAATTTCACCAATTCGGGTAACGTCTTCCAGGGCACTGGTTTCCAGAATTTCCAGTTCCAAGTCGCCGGGTTGTACATGCGGGTGGCGGACCAGGCATTGTCGCAGCTTGTCCATGAAATCGGATTGTGTGAATTGCAGGCCATCGACGTTGATGCTGACCGGAAGTACCAAACCAGCACGTCGCCAGATTTCAATTTGTTCGGCTGCCGTTTCCAGTACCCAATCACCGATTTCGATGCAAAGTGTATCAGTCTGGATGACGGGTAAAAATTCTGCCGGCAATCGCAGGCCGTGTTCCGGATGCTGCCAGCGGATCAGTGCCTCGGCACCGATGATTTGTCCACTGTGCATATTAACCTTGGGCTGATAATAGAGCACAAGCTCTCCATATCCCAATGCCTGGCGAATGCGCCCGAGGGTTTCGTGGCGCCCCCGCACGGCCTGATCATGTGCGGCATCAAAAATATGATATCGGTTTTTACCGGCTTGTTTGGCTTCATACATGGCTTGATCGGCTTGCCGCAATAGTTGATCGGCATCTACCGTATCCCCTGTCTGCGGGAAGAAACTGACACCCATGCTGGCCGAGACGCGCAGTGTATGACCATTGATATACACCGGTTCAGCCGCTGCAGCCAGTAGCCGTTCAAGAATCGGTATGCTCGCGTCGTTGTGATGCAGATCGAGCAGTACCGCGACGAATTCGTCGCCCCCCAGGCGCGCCAGCGTATCGCCTTGACGTAGCGCCTGCTTCATGCGGCCCGATACCAATGTGAGCAGCTTGTCGCCCATATCATGTCCGTGTGAGTCGTTGACTGCCTTGAAGCTGTCGAGATCAAGATAGACCACAGCCAGCAGGGTGGCATGACGTTGCGCCAGGGTCATGGCCTGGCGCAGACGGTCGGCCAGCAATACACGATTGGGCAAGTCGGTGAGTGCGTCGTAGTGAGCGATGCGCTCAAGCCTGTGGTGTTGCTCCTTGAGCTGAGTGATGTCCGAGAACAGGCTGACATAACGGCTGATTTCACCCTTGGTGTCGTAGATTGCGCTGATGGTCTCATATTGTGCGTAGAATGAACCATCCTTGCGCCGGTTCCAGATTTCACTGGCCCAGTAGCCTTTCTGCTTCAGATCATGCCACATGGCGACATAGAAGGCGTGGCCTTGCCGATTTGACCTGAGGATGCGCGGGGTTTTTCCTAACACTTCGTCACGCGAGAAACCGGTAATGCGGGAAAAAGCCCCGTTGACATCGACAATTTTGCCGCTCGGGTCAGTGATCATGATGCCTTCGTGGGTATGATCGAATACGCTTGCAGCCTGGCGTAGTTGCTGCTCGACTTGTTTGCGCAGAGTGATATCGCGATCTATCCCCCGGTAGCCGATCAACTTCCGGTTTTCATCAAGAATGGGCATGCCATTGGTTTCCAGCACGACCAGGCTGCCATTTTTGTGTAGATTGAAATTTTCCATATTCTGGAATGGCCTGCTTTCCGATGCAATGGTATGAAACGCGCGACGGATAGATGCCGCTTCCTCCTTCGGCATGAAGTCGAAGGGTGTTTTTCCCAGAACCTCTTCCGGTGTGTAGCCCAGCAGGGATTCGATTTGCGGGCTGACGTAAGTGTAACGGCCATGGATGTCCACTTCCCAGATCCAGTCGTTGGTGGTTTCGACCAGGGCACGAAATTTTTCTTCATTGATACGCAAGTTTTTCTCGGCCTGCTCACGAAAAATTTCTGCACTCACACGATCGTCGAAGACTTCAAGCAAATGTTTGGCCAATTCCGGTTGCTGAAGCGGGCGAGTACCCAGAGCAACCAGGATGCCCATCGGCTGATATTGCTTGTCAAACAGTGCGCTGCCGATATAGGACTCAATGTTCATTTGGACCAGCAGTTCGTCTTCCGGGAACAGGGCCTGAACATTGACTGGGTGGATTTGGTAGCCATGTTCCATGACCCTGGCGCAGGGGGTATCGGTCAGTTCATAGAAAAAAGGTGTCATGGACTGATTTTGCGCCCAGCCTGCGATGAGATGGACACCATCCCGGGTTGGGTTCAGCTGTCCCACAAAGGCGTAGTCCAGCCCCAGCGCTTCGATGAGGTGCCGGCTCACGGCTTCAAAAAAAGCGTTGCCAGTGAGGGGCGCAAGTGTGGTGGCGAGCGCGGCCAGGGCTTGTTCGACCAGATGCTGTTCAGTTACGTCTTGAACCGTGCCCGCGGAGCATAATGGGTGGCCTCCGGCATCGAAGTGGGTTTCACATTGCTCGTGGACATATTTGATTCGACCATCTTTCATGAGCAGGCGGTACGTGAGCTCGTAGGGTTCGCGGGTCTGCAGCGAGTGGCTATAGGCTGTCTTGACTGTTTCCCGGTCATCGGGATGGACGGCGTTGATAAAGGCCTGGTAACTGGCGCCGAAATGTGTCTTGTCTATTTCGAAGATGTGGAAAATCTCGTCAGACCAGAACAGTTTATCCTGGACAAAATCCAGTTTCCAGCTACCGATTCGGGCGATATGCTGGGCCTCGCTGAGTTGATGAGCACTTTCTTTCAGGGCCTCCTCGGTATGCTTGCGGGCGGTAATATCGAGGCGTGTGCCGGACATCCATAGAGGCTTGCCATCCGGTGTTCGGCTGATTACTCTGCCTCGATCGAGCACCCAGACCCAATGGCCCTGCTTGTGGCGCACGCGCGCCTCGCATTCGAAGGTTTCCATTTCGCCGTGGAAATGCATGTGCAGCGCCTGGTCGATAGGCGCGAGATCATCGGGATGTGTGTGCGCAAGCCAGGGTTTGCCGGTGACCGGGCCAAGTGCATCCAGTGTATAGCCAATGACCTCGGCCCAGCGTGAATTTAAATGCACTTCATTCGTCTGAAGATTCCATTCCCAGGTGCCGGCGTGAGTTCCCCACAGGATATCAGCCAGGCGCTGGCGTTCTTTTCTGACTTCGTTTTCGGCATGCCGGCGTTGCTCGACGCTGACCAGCAGCTTGGCAAATGTGCCGAGTAGCTCGGCTTCCTCCGGCCCAAATGCCAAACGCGAATGGACCGCATCAAGCCCGACAAACCCGAGGCAATCGCTACCGCGCATCAGCGGTGCCGTTAATAGGCTTTCGATTTTCTGTGCTTGCAGGATATTTCGCAGGGCGCTAGGTGGCAGATCGGCGACATTCTGGATAAATAGTGGATTGCCCTGTAAATGTGGACTGATCCACTCAGGAATCTGGCCAAGTGGGATATGCTGGAGTTTATCTTTTTGTGGGGATACGCCGGGTGCGCACCACTCGTGCGTGTTCGAGGTGGTTCGAGTGACAAAATCATAAGTGAAAACATAGGCCCGGTCTGCGGTAAAAAAATGGCTGATCTGCTCGAGTGCTGCATGAATCGCATCGTCGATATGTTCCAGCGGCAAATCGATCAATTCCGTTGACAGTTTGGACATCAGTGCCAGATATTCCGAAAGGCGCGCAGCTGCGCGCTGGGCTGCTTTGCGATCGGAGATATCCCGCACGCTTGCCTGAAGAAAGGTTTGTTTGCCGGCAACGATTTGAGTCAGATGCACTTCGGCGAGGAAGCGTTGGCCATTCAATCGCTGGTGCTCCCAATCGAAAAAATTTGAGCCTGCCCGGACAGCCTTGGTGATCTCTTCAAGCGCTTTGTCACTTGATAATTGTCCATCGGGTTGATGTGCCGGTGAGAGTTGCCATGGTCCAAGCCTGGTGAATTCGTTGATGTGCTGCACCCCGAAAAGATCCAGGGCAGCCTGATTGGCATCGGTGAACTGCCATGCCGGTGGTGCCAATGTCATCAAGGCATCGCGGGAACGGTTGAATAATTCGTGATAACGCGCTTCGCTCGCCGCCAAATCCCGGGTGCGGCGAATGACAGCCTGGTGCAGCATCAGTTGTTGACGCGTATTGGCATAGAATTGTGCGGCCAGCAGACTGATCAAAGTCCCGGCAAGACCGATTAGCATGGCCGTTGTGGGCGCGCCCCAGCCTGTGGCCGGACTGGCGCTCAGTATCCACTTACCATTCGGTACCGGCACTTCGATTTCGACTGGATCATTCAGTAATTCCAGTTCAGTATTGGTAGCGATAATCTGGCGGTCACCTGTGTCAGGGTGAATACGCCAGAGGGCATAGTGATAACCGCGTTGTGCCAAACCATTGAGGTTGGCCGTTTCCAGGATTTGCGGAAAGCGGATTAGGACATTGGTGAATCCCCAGAAATGTGTTTCACCGTTTTCGTTCGGCAGAAACACCGGATGGCGTCCGACTGCGCCGAGACCACCCTGAATCAGATTGAAGGGGCCTGCGAGTGTGAGTGTCTTGCTCTCACGCGCAAGGAAAGCTTCCTGGTTTCGGCCGGGGTCGGCGAGCAGGTTGTGCCCAATTGCTGGTTCATTGCCGGCTAACGGATAGCTGCTTTGCACAATACCGTCTGGCGCAAGCTGAACGGCACCAATGCCCGGATAAAGCACCATGATTTCTCGTCCTACTGCATTGAAATCGGGTACCGTACCGTTACCTTGGCGCACCAGTGCCGCCAGTGCGCTGGTGGCGGTCAGCGCCTGATGTATGTTCAGGCGCACAAAAGTAGCGTGATTGCTGGCCACAATAAGGGCTTCGTCACGCTGGTGCGCCGCCTCATGTTGATGGGTTGCATACCCCGCCCAGGCAGTCAATAGGAGTCCAGTGAAGAAAATTGCGATGGCTTCGAGGACAAAGCGGTTTTGGATCACGCCGAGCGGCAAGTTGTTTCTCCTTTTTGTTGCAACTTGTTGATATCCTGGCAGGATAAGCCGGTACAAGGGATTCTATCAAACTGAATGGAAGTCTGTGAGGGTCAAGTCGTATGCGATCGAGAGGTGAATTGTTTTCTGGTCAAACGCCCGTTAATTTGAATGTCCCCTGATTTTCTGCCCTGTATGGTCTTGATGGCGGCACTGTAAGTGGAAATAGGGGGATGTCCTGCTTCTGTTCTGGTGACAGTATGCCATGCAGCAGGCAGTAGAATGTGTCGCTGCATGAAAATTTCGGGCAGCAATGGATCGGTATGGGATTCGTTCAAGAAAAGTTGAATTATTTCAATGTGATCGAAATAATCGATTTTTTGTCCTATTTTTCCTATGTAATCCCGCTATTTTAGCGTCGCCGCAGGCAGACAGACGGTGGCATCGGCTGTCTCGGCATGTCAAAAAGTTTCGAAGAAACAATCTCTTTTAAGTCTTATTGGTTTGCTTGTAGGCGTTTTTCCTACAAGCAAACCGGTTCTATTCCTACTGTTTATTTGGCAGTGTTGCCCTTTACTCCCTACGCGCCAGGGTTAAGAATGCACCTAACATATCTACCAATCCGGTTTGGCTCAATACAATAGGGGAGTATCAGCATGAAGACGAATCAAATTCTCGACGAAATCAGGGAAGTCAATCTTGGTTACTTGCTGCTGGCACAGCATATGCTGCGCGAGGATAAGGCGGCGGCAATGTATCGTTTGGGGATCAATGAAGATGTGGCGGATATTTTAGACAAGCTGACCACGAGTCAGTTGTTAAAAATGGCAGGATCCAATACGTTGTTGTGCCGATTCCGATTCGAGGATAGCCTGATCGCAGAAATACTGACGAACCATAAGCAGGACCCAGCTTTGACGCAATCCCATGCTGCGATTCTTATGGCAGGTCAGCCTGCCGATACTGTTTCCTAATTCTGATGACAACGGGAGAAGGGTTATGCGAGTAAAAAGTATTTTATCCGAAGGCAAGCAAATCCAGCTGGCAACCGAACTTGTTAAACTGGGCGCCAGGTTGCAGGTTCTGGAAGCGTCGACCACTCTCAGCCGTGAACGGCTCGTGAAATTGTACAAGGAGGTCAGAGGCGTTTCGCCACCGAAAGGCATGTTGCCCTATTCGGAGGATTGGTTTATGGGCTGGCAACCCAACATGCATTCCTCATTGTTCGTCAATATCTATAATTATCTGGTGCAATATGCGAGCGTTCATGATATAGATGCCATCATCAAGAGTTATCAGCTTTACCTGGAGCATGTTCAGGTCAATCAATTACAGCGCGTGCTGAGTTTTACACGCGCCTGGACGCTGATACGTTTCATCGAAAGCAATGTTTTGTCAGTGACGCCTTGTGTCAAATGCAACGGTCTTTTTTTGGTGCATAGCCTGGACATCCAGTCCAACCATGTCTGCGGCCTTTGCCATGTGCCATCACGCGCAGGCAAGACCAAGCAAAGCTCGCTGAAATCCAAGACCAAGCAACAGTGTGCTGCCTGATAGGTGCCATGGTCTGCTTCATTTGGTTTACTATCACCAAAAGAAATATGTTCGATTTCTCTCCTGAGGGCCTCTGCCGGATTTGAGGCATATGCGCGTGCCGGCAAGATCGCCGTGCGTAGATGTCAAAATTGAAACTATAACTTGCCTGTCCACTTCCATTGCTATAGTTGATTTATCTCAAGTCCGGCAGATTCCCGTTAGCCCAGGCTTGAGTGTTCTTCCGGACAATAGGTCTCGCCTCGAGATGCAGTGTCTGCTTTATCCAATAAGGATGATCCTTTAACCCCGGCTTTCAGTTGGATAAACCGGAGTGTGCCTTTTCTGGCTGCGGCGCAAGGCATAGCTCTGCTGCAGTCGTCCCATGCTTATTATGAAATCGCTGCAATCAATGAGTGGCGATGGGCTATGAAATCCGGGATAATCGCCCGGATTCTCAGAGCGGATCCTGTGCGCCAATTTGTGGCATGCCCCGTGCGGCGATACGGCCGTTCATATGCAGACAGTCTATGCTTTGGAAGCTTATAAAATCGCAATTTATTCTTATCATTGCAGCCTTTTGGTTATGCCAGGCAGCGATCAACTGAAGGATCTTGGATAATTGAACCTGCTCAAGGCGCTTGCCACCATCAGTGGCATGACACTGATTTCACGTATTCTGGGGTTTGTCCGGGATTTGATGATTGCAAGGATATTTGGCGCAGGCATGGCCACCGATGCTTTCTTTGTTGCATTCCGCATTCCTAACTTATTGCGCCGCTTGTTTGCAGAAGGTGCCTTTTCCCAGGCGTTTGTACCCATTCTGTCAGAATACAAGAATAACCGTACGGACGAGCAAACACGTGAGCTGATCGATCATGTCGCGACCCTGTTGGGCATGGCGTTATTTGCTATCACCTTGCTAGGCATTATCGCCGCGCCTGTAATTATTTACATCAGTGCGCCCGGTTTTTCTGCCGATCCGGACAAGTTTTCATTGACGGTCGAATTGCTGCAGATCACTTTTCCCTATATTTTGTTTATTTCACTGGTCGCATTGGCCGGCGGCATTCTCAACACTTACAGTTATTTTTCCATACCCGCTTTTACCCCGGTTTTGCTGAATCTTTCATTCATAGGATGCGCCCTATGGCTCTCACCGGTGATGGATATGCCAGTGCTGGCCCTGGCCTGGGCGGTGTTTATCGGGGGCATTCTTCAGCTGGCGTTCCAGATCCCTTTTCTGCTGCACCTCAAAAAAATGCCACGATTACGTTTCAATTTCCGGAACAGCGGTGCATGGCGGGTGCTCAGTTTGATGGGGCCCGCCGTATTCGGCGTATCGATCGGGCAGGTCAGCATGCTGATCAATACCATCTTTGCCTCGCTCTTGGTGACTGGCAGCGTTTCCTGGCTTTATTATGCGGATCGTTTGATGGAATTTCCGGCCGGCTTGCTGGGTGTGGCGCTTGGGACGGTGATTCTGCCTTCTCTTTCGCGTCATTATGCCCAGCATAGCCCGGAGGCGTTCTCACGTTTGCTCGACTGGGGCTTGCGCCTGACTTTTTTGTTGACTTTGCCGGCTGCCATGGCACTGGCGCTACTGGCGACACCCTTGATCACGACCCTGTTTTATTATGGCGCTTTCACAACTGAAGATGTCTGGATGACGCGGCAAGCGTTAATGGCGTATAGCATCGGTTTGCTCGGGTTGATACTGGTCAAAGTTCTGGCACCGGGTTTTTATGCCCGGCAGAACATCAAAACACCAGTCAAGATCGCAGTCATAACCCTTGCGGCCACCCAGCTGATGAACTTGGCCTTCATTATTCCATTGCAGCATGCTGGCCTGGCCTTGGCCATAGGATTGGGCGCATGCCTGAATTCGGGACTGCTCTATCATAAACTGCGCGTTCATGGCATTTATCAACCCCAGCCCGGCTGGGGAGTGTTTATGATGAAAATCTTGATCGCATTGGCAGTGATGGGCGGAGTGGTCGGATTGGCTGCCGGCAGCAGTGCCGAGTGGCTTGCTGCCAGCGCTGCGGAGCGCGCATTACGATTGGGGGGGATCGTATTATTGGGTGCGGTGGTTTATTTTTCTTGCTTGGGGTTGCTGGGATTTCGCTTGCGAGATTTTTCCCGGCAGCGCGTAAACTAGTACTCCGTTCCGCCAAAACGCTTACATGAAATCGCGCCTTCGCCTGTCATGCGTTGTTGCAAATCCTCGCCATAGCTACGGCTATGACTGCGGTTTGCGCCTAGCCTGGCAGGCGAATCCATCGATTTCATTTGTAAGCTAATCTACTGCGGACGAGCCTGATTGGCCGGATTTTACGATCCTTTTCGTTAAATAGAACGACTATTCGCTTCAAATGATCGAAAAATCCAACTCAACCAGCCTCGCCCTCGCTACGATCGCTATTCTCGGACAGCCTCCTAACCGCCTGCTTGAGGAGATTCCATTCCGCCAGCGGGGAATACCCGGCAGATTGAGTGAAACATGCGAGCGCCGTCACCGCAGGACATGGCACAGCAATTTCTCAGCATTTATCCAGCCGGAGATCCCGCCAGCGGCGCGCCTGCGCCGGCCTGAGCGGGAATTCGTGGGCTGGGCCGCAGGTCATGAGGTTTCTTCGGGCTCAGGGTCTTCTGTGATAACAGATGGGGAAGATGACTTATCCTGCTCGGGCTGGCCGGTATAATCGCCTGGTATGCGGGGTGTGGTCGCTACGACATCAGCGTTCTGGGCGCGATGACGTAGTGCATGATCCATTAAAACGATGGCCAGCATGGCTTCCACGATGGGTGTCGCGCGGATGCCGACGCAGGGATCGTGACGGCCATGTGTCTGGACGATGGCCGGATTACCTGCTTTATCGATCGAACGCCGCTCCAGGCGGATGCTGGAGGTCGGCTTGATCGCCACATTGACCACCAACGGCTGGCCAGTTGAGATTCCGCCCAAAATGCCGCCGGCATGATTGCTCAGGAAACCATCCGGCGTGATTTCATCCGAATGTTCGGTGCCTTTCTGTGTGACGCAGCCAAAACCGGCTCCGATCTCAACACCTTTCACGGCATTGATGCTCATCATCGCATAAGCGATTTCGGCATCCAGCCGGTCATAGACCGGTTCGCCCCAGCCGACCGGCACGCCTTCCGCAACCACGCTGATTTTGGCGCCGATCGAATCGCCCGACTTGCGTAAACTATCCATGAATGCTTCCAGTTGCGGGACATAGTCGTTGTTCGCGGCAAAGAAAGGATTCTGATTGACATCATCCCAGCGTTCAAAAGGGATGACGACGGGACCAAGCTGCGCCATGTAACCCCGGATCACAATACCATAACGCTCGTGCAACCATTTTTTGGCGATCGCTGCCGCTGCGACCCGGACAGCCGTTTCGCGTGCAGAGGCACGTCCGCCACCACGGTAGTCACGGATGCCATATTTCTGCCAATAGGTATAATCGGCATGACCTGGCCGGAAGGTATCCATGATCTTGCTGTAATCCTTGCTGCGTTGGTCTTCGTTGCGTATCAGGAGTGCGATGGGGGTGCCAGTCGTTGTGCCCTCGAATACGCCTGAGAGGATCTCAACCCGGTCTGCTTCACGCCGCTGCGTGACATGACGTGACGTGCCGGGTTTGCGCCGATCGAGTTCCGACTGAATATATTCGGTGGATAATTGCAAGCCAGGCGGGCATCCATCGACGATACAACCAATGGCGGGGCCGTGTGATTCGCCAAATGACGTCACACAAAATAATTTTCCGAGTGTATTGCCAGACATTCCTAATCCTTGGTAAATCGAGAAGTGAAGTCTAACATAAGCAAAAGTGAGAAGATGGGCTGGCAGCGTTGTTTGCTACGCTGATGAGCGTGTCAAATTCCAATGCATGCAGGTAAAATGGGGCGAGAATCTAGCTAATGTCAATATTGTATCGGAGTCAACCAGGAGGATTATGAATACCGCACAAGTCAAAGAATATTTGCTCGGACTGCAGAACCGGATCGTGAGTGAGCTGGAACGAGTGGATGGTAAATCGTTTCGTCGCGATACTTGGGATCGGCCGGAAGGGGGCGGGGGGGCAAGTTGTGTGATCGAGGAAGGCCATGTGCTGGAACGGGGGGGCGTCAATTTTTCTCATGTTTACGGCAGCGGTCTGCCTGCCTCGGCGACTGCCGCTCGGCCCGAACTGGCCGGCAGGGCGTTTGAGGCAACCGGGGTCTCACTGGTGCTGCATCCGCGTAATCCTTATGCACCGACCGTGCATATGAATGTCAGATTTTTCGAAGCGACCAAGGAGGGTGCCGAGCCTGTCTGGTGGTTTGGGGGCGGGATGGATCTGACGCCTTATTATGGTTATGAGGAGGATGCAGAGCATTTTCATCAAGTCTGCCGGGATGCGCTCCAGCCATCAGGAGAAGCGTATTACCCACGTTTCAAGAAATGGTGTGATGAGTATTTCTATCTCAAACATCGCAAGGAACCGCGTGGTATCGGAGGCATATTTTTTGATGATCTGAATCAGCCGGATTTTACGACTTGCTTTGATTTGACGAAAAGCGTGGGCGATCATTTCTTGCCTGCTTACGTGCCAATTTTGCAGAAGCGGTATGAAACACCCTATGGCGAACGAGAGCGGGATTTCCAGGCTTACCGGCGCGGTCGATATGTGGAATTCAACTTGGTGTGGGATCGCGGTACGCTCTTCGGTTTACAGTCGGGCGGCCGGACCGAATCTATTTTGATGTCTTTGCCTCCTATTGTTAAATGGCGTTACGACTGGTCGCCCCAGCCAGGCAGTCCGGAATCCAAACTCTATACCGATTTTCTGATCGGCAAGGACTGGCTGGATTCGGCTTGAGATCTGCACGGCCAAGTTGCAGACGAATATCCTTGGATGAGGACGAGGCGCAGCTGCATACGATCAATCGAATCAAAGCAGGAAAAAACCAGTTGTGAATGAACGAATCAGTCAATTACTCGCACAAATTACTGTGTTGGAAGATGAGTTACGAGCGGCTCTGAACGAACAGCAATCCTCGATCGTTTTTCAGATCCAAGGAAAGCGAATTAAATTCGAGCAATCGATTAGGGAAGCGCATCAGCGTCTTAAGACAAATTTTTTTCGTTGGCTTGTTGTCAATCGTCCGCAAAATCTGATAACCGGGCCCATTATCTATGCCATGATTGTTCCATTGCTGATTGCCGATTTCTGTGTCAGCTTATATCAGGCGACCTGCTTTCCGATTTACGGTATTCAGAAAGTGCGTCGTTCAGACTATATCGTATTCGATAGGAAATACCTTAATTACCTGAATTCCATAGAGAAGTTTCATTGTACCTATTGCGAATATGCGAATGGTCTGGTTACCTATGTGAGGGAGATTATTGCGAGAACCGAGCAGTATTTTTGCCCTATCAAGCATGCCCGCAAACTCCTAGACACGCACTCCCGCTACGCCAGATTTATGGAATATGGGGATGCACAGGATTATCATGCCAAGCTTGAGGAATATCGCAGAGCGCTCATGAAAGGGAAGTGAGCGGTGGGAAATTTGGATCGGATTTGAGCTGGCAGACTTGAAATTGTCCAGAGCAAACGCATATTGGCTGTAAGTTGATAATCAACAGTCGGCCTGGCCTTCTGGTAACAGTGATGCAGGATGTTTGGCCAAGCGTTGGGCGCAGCAGGCATGTCGCACCGTCGCAGTAAGTGACAGCCAGTTGTTTTATGAGTGTGCTTGATTTGTATGGAGGCTATTATGGCAATTACACGATATGAACCATGGGGATTACTGACACAGTTGCAGCGTGAACTCGAGCGAGTCCGGGATGATGTCGGCGGTGAGGGCTCATCAGCGACTGCTGAATGGGCGCCTGCTGTCGATATCAAGGAGGCAAGTGACAAGTTTATCCTGCAGGCGGATTTGCCTGGAGTCAAGCCCGAGGATATCGATATCAGCATGGAAAATGGCGTGCTCACGATCAAAGGCGAGAAACGTACCGAAGCTAAAACCGAGCAGGAAGGGTATAAGCGGGTAGAGCGGACTTATGGTTCTTTCTACCGTCGTTTCAGCCTGCCGGATACCGCCAATGCCGATGCGATCACGGCAGGCAGCAAGAATGGTGTGCTGGAAATCGTGATTCCAAAACGGGAATCGGTACAGCCCAAGAAAATTAATGTAACCACTGCTGAATAAGCATAATGGAGCCTGTAGGCTCCATATTATGCTTCGAGTCATTCTCGGACAGCCTCCTAGGATCGTCTCTGGTCTTTGTAGCAGCCCTGTAGACAGATCCATGCTGACGGTTGCGATCCGCCGCTATCCATTCGGGTTGATTCGATAAGCATGATCAGCGAAGGCCAGCATGGCGGGCCGTGAAGACAGGATCAGCGCGGTTCGATTCTCGAGCAATATTGCCATCCCGGCGCGTAATGTGAGACTACTCATGTCGAAGTACGCGCGGGTTTCATCTAAGATCACAATTGAGGGGTTTTTAAGTAATGCCCGCGCGATGAGGATGCGCTGGCGTTGGTGGTCGGAAAGCTGCACAGCCGGATGATCCACTTTCGTTTGCAAGCCATGCGGCATTTCACGAATGAATTCCGATGCCTGACTGGCCTGGGCGGCTGCAGTGATGGCGGCTTCAGTACTGCAGCGCATTGCACCGTAGGCAATGTTAGCGGCCATGGTGTCGGTTAATAGGATTTTATCCGGCGTGACCCAGGCAATATGTGCATATAAATTCGTCCGGCTCATGCGCCCGATGGCTTGATTGTCAAGCATGATTTTTCCGCTCTCGGGGCGTATGAAACCGCAAACCAGATCGGCCAGTAAACGTTTTACCTGGTTGTCACTATCAATCAGGCCGATTTTCTTGCCGGGTTTGATGCTAAGTGAGGGTAATGTTTTGAGTTGGCCGCTGTTTCTGAAGCCGATTGCTTCGACTTTCAGTTCGCCCCTGATGGGCCTGTTCGCCGGCAACAACGGTGAAGATTCCGGAATCACCCCGGATTGCTGGTCCAGCAAGGAAAACAATGAGCGTAGCAATTGGCTGCATTCAGCCACTGTCGATCTGAGATCGATCAGCCGCAGCAATGGGAAGACGAGCAAGAGCATGGCTATCAGGAATGCCGCGGCATCATCCAGGGCCAGCTTGTCGAGCGTGAGTTGCTGAATCAGGTAGTAAAGAAAGGCCGTCAGCATGCCAATTAGTAAGACCATGGCCAACAACCCAACGATTCTGACTTGGCGTGCCTGCGCCATCGTGTCATCCTGATAGTGCTTAAAGAGACTACGCATGTGCTGGCTTTCCTGTTGATTGCTCTGATCCAAATGTATCGTTCTGAAGTGTTGTATCGTTTTGTGTATGACTCTGGATAGATCTGTCCACGTCTGCGAGCGTGTTCCGTGATGGTGAGCGCTGCCACGAGACATTTGAATGACCAGATATAATGCAACCAGCATGGCAAATACGAGCACTGCCATTTCCCCGTTCAGGTAAATCATGACGGCGAACAGCCCGATAAGGATCAGTAAGTCCCGGGAGAGATTGGTGCCCAGACGGTTTGCAAGGTGGCACAATTTTTCCATGTCTGTGAAAAAGCGTGCACTAATCGTGGTAGTGGAAAAATCATATCGGGCGTGTCGTAGTGCCAATAGTTTGTCGAATAATTGCATGCGTAATTCCAGCGCGAGCCTGTTGCAGATTCGACAGAGTGTGTGATGGCCGGCCAGATTGGCTAGAACAGCCGCTATCAAAAGGACTGTCAATAATACCGGGAGCTCCTGGAGCAATTGCTTATTGCCGCCGGGCAGGGCATGGATGAATAACTGACTGGTCACGAACGGAATGCAGGAAACGACCAAGGCAATCAGACTGCCGGCGAGGACTGTCGGAATGAGTGATGTCCAATAAGGTGCGCTCCATGCCAGGAAACGGCGGAGCGGTACTATTTCGATAGTCAATGGCTTGAATGACATGAGTAAGTGAATATCGATAACAAAAATGGAAAATATGGATGAAACTATATCAGCTCACAGGGCGGCTGATAATCAGCTTGGCCTATAATAGAAGCTTGGAACAGGGCTGTGATTATCCAGGCAGCATGCACTTGCCGGATTTGTGATCGACCGTATAGCCGAAATCATGTCTTTTACTGACGTATTTCTGGTGTGTTTGCTGTCATCTGCTTGGCCCGGGTTGTCAGGTTTGAGTATTTGAATTGCATAGTCAAGAGGATGAATGATCAAGCAACTAGAAACAGGGCGGGAAGCTTCTGCCGATTTTAACAGGAAAGGGATTATTCTCGCGGGCGGCTCCGGCACGCGGCTTTATCCCGTGACCCAGGTCGTCTCCAAGCAATTGTTGCCCGTCTTCGATAAGCCGATGGTGTATTATCCGCTCAGTACACTGATGCTGGCAGGGATTCGGGACATCCTGATTATTTCGACACCCGAGGATATTCCCCGTTATGAAAATTTGCTTGGGGACGGAGCGCAATGGGGGCTTCATCTTTCATATGCCGTGCAGCCTTCGCCTGATGGATTGGCACAGGCATTCATCATTGGCGCTTCATTTATCGGGAACGATCCGAGTGCGCTCATTCTGGGCGATAATATTTTCTACGGACATGATTTTCACCATCTGCTCGGCAGTGCCATGCGACGAACCAGCGGTGCCAGTGTATTTGCGTATCATGTCCATGACCCGGAACGCTACGGCGTTGTGGAATTTGACCGCGCAGGGCATGCGATCAATCTGGAGGAAAAGCCCAAGTGTCCTAAATCCAATTATGCGGTGACCGGTTTGTATTTCTACGATCAGGACGTTGTGAGTATGGCCAGAACGCTCAAGCCGTCCGCACGGGGCGAACTGGAGATTACCGATATCAATTTACTGTACCTTGCAGAAGGCGGACTGAACGTGGAAATCATGGGGCGTGGCTACGCCTGGCTGGATACGGGTACTCACGAATCATTGCTGGATGCAAGTCAGTTTGTGGCCACGATTGAGCGCCGTCAGGGGCTCAAAATTGCTTGCCCGGAAGAAGTTGCCTACCGGAATAAGTGGATTGATCAGGCGCAACTGGAAAAGCTCGCCCAGCCTCTGGCCAAGAATGGCTATGGGCAGTATCTATTACGGATCCTCAGGCAAGCTTCTTTGTGAGCCGAGCCGGTGTGCGGAACAGGGAATAGGTTGACGACGGACGTGCTGGGCAGAAATGCTAGGAGGCTGTCCGAGAATAGACTGATCTACTGCGGACGAGCCTGATTGGCCGGATTTTACGATCCTTTTCGTTAAATAGAACGACTATTCACCTCAAATGATCGAAGAATCCAACTCAACCAGCCTCGCCCTTGCTACGATCGCTATTCTCGGACAGCCTCCTAGGAAGACTGATTTTTAGTCTCAAGCCAATGCCTGCGAGTTTCCCGCGCTTCGGCAAATAACCGCTCCAGCGCCTGGTCATCATGCTGGACCAGCATTTGGTGGAGGTTTGAGAGCTGGGCCTGATAGGCCTCGATCTGAGCCAGCAATGCTGCACGATTGTCTTGACAGATATCGCGCCACATTTCCGGTGAACTGCCGGCAATACGCGTCATATCATTCAGGCTGGTGCCCGCGAGATGCAAGAGTGCCATCGGATCATCTCCACCCAGGGTGCGGATATGCTGCATCAGCGAGAACGCCAGCATATGCGGGAGATGGCTGATCGCGGCAAGAATCTGGTCGTGCCGCTCGACTGGCAGGTGTGAGACTTTCGCGCCGCAGTGCTGCCATAGGGTCTCTACGAAAGCGAGCGCTTGTGGACTGTTTTCCGGCAACGGGGTCAGAATGAGTGGTTTGTTGCGAAACAGGTTTGGATCGGCTGCCTGGACACCGCTGAATTCTGTACCCGCGATCGGATGCGCAGGTATGAACCGGTCTAGGTGTGCGCGCAAGTGGGTGCGAGCGGCCAGCACCACATGTTGTTTGGTGCTACCTACATCCGAGACAATGGTGCCAGTATCGAGATAGGGCGCCATGTTAGACATGACATGAGCGGTTTGCCTGACGGGCACGGCAAGCAAAACGAAATCGGCTCCTGGCAGAGCGGCAGCGAAGTCGTCAGTGTATTCGTCAATGACGCCCAGTTCCAGCGCATGCTGCATGTTTTCGGGACTGCGTCCAATCCCCAGGACATGCTCAACAAGGCCAGCCTGGCGCAGGGCCAGGGCAAATGAACCGCCGATCAGCCCTACGCCAATGATGACCAGTTTCGAGATGCGCGGGGAGGGCGGGACAGCGGGTGCAGTTTCTTTACTGATCAACCAATTTCCTTTAGTGCCTGTTCCAGGGCAAACAGAAATTTCTTGTTTTCTGCTTCCAGGCCAATCGTGACCCGCAAATGATTGGGCATGTCATAGTTGCTTAGAGGACGGACGATAACGCCCTGCTGCAGGAGGTTTTTGTATACCTTCAAGCCGTTGGCTGGATTGCCGGGGATATGAAAGCTGACGAAATTGCCATAAGAGGGAATATACTTGATGCCCAGCTGGCGCAGGCCGCTGGTCATTTGCAGCATGCCCGTCCGGTTGGTCGTATAAGAATGCTTGACGAATTCGACATCTTGTAACGCCGCAAGCGCACCAGCCAACCCGATACTGTTGACGTTGAAAGGCTGGCGGATGCGGTTCATGAGATTAGCCAGATCGGTATGGGCTAATGCAAAGCCGACCCGGACACTGGCTAATCCATAGGCCTTGGAAAAGGTTCTGGTAATGACCAGATTCTGAAAATTCTTCAACCAGGCAATACTGTTGGCTTTATTGGCTTCCGGCAGATATTCGTCATAGGCCTCGTCCAGAATGACCAGTACATCCTGCGAGATCCGTTCCATGAAACGCAGTAGATCCCTTGCTTCGCAGAGGGTGCCAGTCGGATTGTTGGGGTTGGCGATAAATACGATCCGGGTTTCCGGTGTGATCGCGTCCAGCATGGCCGCCAGGTCATGGCCAAAATCTCGCGCAGGCACACAGATTCCAGTCGCACCGACGGCCTGAGCCAGCAGGGGATAGATGGCAAAAGCATACTGTGAATAAATCGCGGCGGCACCGGGTCTCAGGAAAATGCGGGCGGCAAGCTCGAGCACATCATTAGAGCCATTTCCCAGCACGATTTGCTCGGTCGATACCCCTAAACGTTCGGATAGCGCCTCTTTGAGCTCGTAGCCACTGCCGTCCGGGTAACGTGCCGCTTCCGAGAGCGCTTGTATCATGGCCTCTTTGGCAAGCGAGCTGGTGCCGAGCGGGTTCTCATTGGAGGCGAGTTTGATGACTTCGCTCTTGTTAAGCCCAAGATCCCGTACCAGCTCCGAAATGGGCTTGCCTGGCCGGTACGGTTGGATGGCCCGGATATATTCCGGGGCGAGTTCGCAAAGGTTCATAATAATTCGGAATCAGTAATATTTTTAAGAAGGATAAGTGATTTCACGCAGCAGGATAAGAGCCCAGTATCTTCAGAAAAGTTGCGTTGCTGCGTAACGTCTGGAGCGCTTTGGCGATATGCTCATCTTCCTGATGGCCTTCGATATCCACAAAAAAGACATAGTCCCACAGATTTGCACGCGAGGGGCGTGATTCCAGGCGAGTCATGCTGACCCGGTGGTGGGCCAGGGGGGCCAACAGCTCATGAATCGCACCCGGCTTATTATTGGTCGCCATGGCCAGTGAAGTTTTGTCCTTGCCGGAAGGCGCAATATGCTGAGTGCCGATAATCAGGAAACGCGTGGTGTTATTGGGGTTGTCCTCAATGTTGCGGGCGCAGAGTGTCAGTCCAAATACCTCTGCCGCTTGTTTGCCGGCGATGGCGGCAGCATTTTGATCAGACGCGGCCAGACGGGCTGCATCCGCATTGCTGGCGGCATCGATGCGATCCATGGCGTGCAGGTTGGGCAGATTCTCGTTGAGCCATTTCTGGCATTGCGCAAATGATTGTGGATGCGAGTAAATTTTCTTGATCTTGGCCAGCTCGGAATGTTGTGCCATCAGACATTGATGCACAGACAGTTCGATTTCTCCACAAATTGTTAGGGGTGTCTGCAGCAACAGATCCATGGTTCTGCCGACAGCGCCCTCGGTCGAATTCTCTACCGGTACCACACCGTAGTGGGCCGTTCCGGATTCCACCTTGCGGAAAACATCGTCAATAGAACTGCTGGCAAGCGTATTAATAGCACTGCCAAAGCGTTTGGTGACCGCTTCCTCGGAGAAAGTCCCTTGTGGTCCAAGATATGCGACGGTAAAGGGCTCTTCCAGTGCGCGACAGGCTGAAATGATTTCGGTAAAGAGTTGGGTGATGCGCTCATGGCGCAGTGGTCCGGCATTCAATAGTTTGAGGCGCGCAAAAATTTGGGACTCGCGCTCCGGCCGATAGGCAGCACCAGATTTTTTTTGCCCAATTTCTTGAGCGAGCCGGGCGCGCGTATTGAGCAGTTTGAGTAGTTCATTATCGATTGCATCGATTTCATCGCGCAATCGTGTCAATTGTTCAGTCATCGAGTATAAATTTGCAGTCTGTCAACCGGAAAAAGCGTTTAAGTCGGCCGTTATTTTTGGTTGTCACGTCTCTCGCCAGGTTTGTTTATTGCGCAACCCGGGGATCCCAACTGGACGAGCTTGAAAGCTGTGCAATGCGATGCGTAACACCATCATCCATTGGGTGCGCTTCGTTTGGAAATAACAATTTATTGTTTTCATAACAATCATTAGCATGCCACTACCGGCCGGGCTTGAATGGGTCATGGTTATAGATTTGCGTTGAAGGATGGCTCGGGTAAATAACGCACCATGAGAACACCGCTGATCCCGGCGATGGCCGTAATGGTTCCCGCCGGGACGGGGTTGTCGGTATCAACCAGGGTATAGGCCATTTCTCCCCGCGATTTGTTGACCATATTATGAATATTCAAGCCGGCATTTGCCATGCAGGTTGAGATCTGTCCGAGCAGATTGGGAACATTGGCGTTGGCAACAGCAATCCGGAAAGGGGATTCCCGCTCCATTGTGACATCCGGGAAATTAACAGTATGCAGGATATTGCCATTTTGCAAATAGTCAATGATCTGGTCAGCGATCATCATGGCGCAGTTCTCTTCTGCTTCCTGGGTCGAGGCGCCGAGGTGAGGAAGCGTAATGACTGCTGGTTGATGTTGTAATTTCCGGCTCGGGAAGTCGCAGACGTAATACTTGATGGTCCCATTTTCGATACCCATGAGTATGGCATCCTCATCAACGATGGCGTCGCGGGAGAAGTTGAGCAAAATAGTATTTTTCTGCATACATGCCACCAGGTTGCGATCGATCAGATGGCGGGTGGAGTCGCTGAGCGGGACATGTAGTGAAATAAAGTGACTGCGGCGTACCAGATCTTCGATTTGATGTGCTTTTTGCACTTCTGCCGAGAGACTCCATGCAGACTCGACCGTGATCTTGGGATCGTAACCGAGTACTTTCATACCGAGTTTGAGCGTTGCATCTGCCAACAGGCGGCCAATTTTGCCCAGACCTACGATGCCCAGCGTCCGGCCAGGCAATTCCATGCCGGAAAACTGCTTCTTACCGGCTTCAACTTGTTCGTGCAGGGTTTGATCGTCGCCTTCTAGGTTGTCGACGAAGCGCAGGGCAGGAATCAGGTTGCGTGACGCCATCAGCATGCCGGCCAGCACGAGTTCTTTGACGGCGTTGGCATTGGCGCCAGGCGTGTTGAAGACTGGGACGCCGCGCGCATTCATCCGGTTGACCGGAATATTGTTGGTGCCTGCGCCTGCGCGCCCGATTGCGATGACGCTCTCGGGAATGTGCATCTCATGCATGTTATGGGAGCGTACTAATATCACATCCGGATCGGTCATGTCCTGGTCGATCTGGAAAAGCTCGGGAGGGAGGCGCTTGATTCCTACTGCAGCGATCGCGTTGAGAGTGAGAACTTTGAAAATCTGGCGTGTCGTGTCAGGCATGGGTTTGCTCGAATTCTCGCATGAATGTTGTCAAAGCCAATACACCTTCCAGCGGCATGGCGTTGTAGATCGACGCACGCATGCCGCCAACAGATCGATGGCCTTTCAGTTGTATCAAACCGCGGGCCTTGGCTTGCTGTAAAAAAACTTCGTCCAACCGGGCGTCATGCAAGGTGAAGGGAACGTTCATGCGCGACCGGTCGGTTTTAGTGACCGGGCAGCGATAAAAGTCACTGTTGTCGATGCGCTCATAAATGAGGTTGGCCTTAGCTATATTGCGTTGTTCCATCGCCGTCAGGCCCCCTTGTTTTTGCAACCAGTCCATGACCAGTCCCATGATATAGATGGCGTAAGTGGGTGGTGTGTTATACATGGAGGCATGTTCGGCGTGCGTCTTGTAGCGATACATACTGGGCGTCCCATCAAGTGGGGGAAGATTCAGCAGATCCTCTCGAATGATGACGATGACCAGTCCGGCCGGGCCGACATTTTTTTGTGCACCGGCATAAATGAGTCCAAATTTGCGTATATCAAGTGGCCGGGAAAGGAAATTGGAAGACATGTCCGCCACCAACGGAATGTCTCTGTCCCCGCCGCTCACCGCGGATAAATCAGGGGTCCACTGAAACTCGACGCCGCCGATGGTTTCGTTGGGGGTATAGTGAAGATAAGCCGTATCAGGCCCGATTTTCCATTGATCGAACATCGGTATGGAATTGAATCCGTCTGGCTCTGACGAAGCCGCAATATGCACGTCGCTGTAGCGACTGGCTTCGGCAATGGCTTTTTGTGACCACTGACCGGTATTGATGTAGTCGGCACAATGTTGATCACCCAGAAGATTCATCGGCACCATGGCAAATTGACTGGATGCCCCGCCTTGTAGAAAAAGCACTTTATAGTCTGCGGGGATATCCGCCAGGGCACGTAAATCATGCTCGGCTTTCTCTACTATGGCCATGAACTCTTTGCCGCGATGGCTCATTTCCATGACTGACATGCCGCTGCCATGCCAATCCAGCATTTCGTCACGAGCTTGTTGGAGAACTTCCTCCGGCAAGACGGCCGGTCCTGCGCTGAAATTGTAAATTTTTCTCATGACGTTATATGCTCGGTGAATTTTCGTCAGTTTCAACGATTCTTTCCAATCCGGCAAGTTTTTCACCCGCATCCAGATTGATCAGGGTAACGCCTTGCGTTGCCCGGCCCATCTCGCGAATTTCGCTGACACGGGTGCGAATCATAATGCCACCGGTTGTAATCAACATGATTTCATCATTGGGCTCGACGAGCTGTGCCGCAACAACTTTACCATTGCGAATATTGGTATTAATCGCAATCATACCTTGAGTGCCGCGGCTGTGCCGGGTGTATTCGCTGATAGGCGTGCGTTTACCGTAACCGTTTTCGGTGGCAGTCAGCACCGTCAAGTTTTCGTTATCAGCAACCAGCAGGGAAATCACTTGCTGGCCCGCCCCAAGTTTCATGCCGCGTACGCCCCGCGCACTTCGTCCTACAGGACGGACATCATTTTCATCGAAACGCATGGCTTTACCTGCATCTGAGAATAGCATGACATCGTGTTTCCCTTCGGTCAAGGCAACACCAATCAAGTAGTCCCCATCATCTAGGCCGATTGCGATGATGCCACTGGCGCGCGGCCGTGAAAATTCGGAGAGCGGTGTTTTTTTGACCGTGCCATAGGCTGTTGCCATAAAGACATAGCGGGTGTCGTCAAAGGATTTGACCGGCAAGACAGCATTGATTTTTTCATTGTGTTCCAAGGGAACCAGATTGTTGATCGGTTTGCCGCGCGCGGAGCGACTCCCTTGCGGGACATTGTATACCTTGATCCAATAGATACGTCCCAGACTGGAAAAGCACAGAATGTAATCATGCGTGTTGGCGATGAACAAATTGTCGATGAAATCATCTTCTCGGGTGGTGATGGCCAGTTTGCCACGGCCACCGCGCTTTTGTGCACGATAATCATCCAGTAACTGGGATTTGATATAACCGGCATGCGATAAAGTGACCACCATATCGGCCGGGGTGATCAAATCCTCGGTATTCAGTTCCTGAGTATCGATCACGACTTCACTGCGCCGGGGGTCGCCGAATTGTTGCTTGATAGCAGTGAGCTCTTCACTGATGATGGTCGTGATGCGCTCCGGGTTTGCCAATATGTCCATGAGATCGATGATCTTGTCAATGATCTCCCGGTATTCCGTGACGATTTTTTCTTGCTCGAGACCAGTCAGGCGTTGCAGCCTGAGATCGAGAATGGCCTGAGCCTGCGCATCCGACAAACGGTAGCCCTGATCCGACAGGCCGAACCCATCTGCCAGTGTATCGGGGCGGAAAGCAGTGGCATCCATGGTGGCACGCCGTAGCATTTCCTCAACCAATTGCGAACGCCATGGTCTGGCCATCAGGGCTTTTTTGGCTTCGGGTGGATTGGGTGCTGCCTTGATCAAGGCGATGATCTCATCCACATTCGATAGTGCGACGGCCAGGCCTTCCAATAGGTGGCCTCGTTCCCGTGCTTTCTTGAGTTCGAACAGTGTCCGCCGTGTGACGACCTCGCGCCGATGCCGCAAGAAGCAATCCAACATTTGCTTGAGGTTGAGCAAGCGCGGCTGGCCATCGACCAGGGCGACCATATTCATGCCGAATGTATCCTGCATCTGTGTTTCTTTGTACAGATTATTCAGGATGACTTCAGGCAATTCTCCCCGCTTGAGCTCGATGACGACACGCATGCCGGATTTGTCCGATTCATCGCGTAAATCGGAAATGCCCTCGATTCTCTTGTCGCGGACTAATTCACCGATACGGATCAATAAATTGGCTTTGTTAACCTGGTAAGGTAACTCATCGATGATAATACTCTGGCGGTGACCTTTATCGATGTCCTCAAAGTGCGTGCGGGCCCGCATCACCACGCGTCCTCTCCCGGTCTGATAACCGCTTTTTATCCCGGCCGTGCCATAGATGATGCCGGCTGTCGGAAAGTCGGGCGCTTGAATGTAAGTCATCAATTCGCTGATATCTGCTTCAGGATTTGTGAGCAGCAGCATGCAGGCATCAATAACTTCGTTCAAGTTGTGCGGAGGGATATTGGTGGCCATTCCCACTGCAATACCCGATGATCCATTGATCAATAAATTGGGTATCTTGGCTGGTAGAATGAGCGGCTCTTGTTCCGAGCCATCATAGTTCGGCCCGAAATCGACCGTATGCTTGTCAAGATCAGCCAATAACTCATGCGCAATACGCGACATCCTGATTTCTGTGTAACGCATGGCGGCCGCATTGTCGCCGTCAATCGATCCAAAATTGCCCTGACCGTCTACCAACATATAGCGTAAAGAGAAATTCTGGGCCATGCGCACGATGGTGTCGTAGACAGCGGTATCACCATGCGGATGGTATTTACCGATCACGTCACCCACGATACGAGCGGATTTTTTGTAGGGCCGGTTCCAATCGTTGGATAATTCATGCATGGCGTAAAGCACGCGACGGTGGACAGGTTTTAATCCATCGCGTACATCGGGCAGGGCTCTGCCCACGATGACACTCATTGCATAGTCGAGATAAGAACGCCGCATCTCCTCTTCAAGGCTGATGGGCAGGGTTTCTTTTGCGAATTGATCCATGTATAGACTTCGGTAAGGGTGAAATAGTGTTAGCCAGGCCGTGTATGAGGGTTTTTACTAGGGAGATGGTGCAATAACCACGTAAAGAATAGTCATGATCTGGCTAGTCAGAGAATTTTCCGTAATGTGCTTTTTCAGGGAATAACTGAATCAACCTCCATGCTTCATCATGCATAGGTGCAGCTTTGACTGCGGAACCGGGGAGTGACATAAAAAATCATTCCGGCTCATCCCGGCACGCCATCCTTCCGGAGCATCGTGCCGCTGTTTGCCTTGTAATGGTGAGAGGGGATCATGTTTCCCTGTTTAACATAGACTGATAGCGAGTCATTTTAGCATCAAGCGCTTGGTTTACGTTTGTTGATTGTCATGGACGGCCTGTCCAGTACTTGCAACAGGTTGGGCAAAATGAGGAATACACAGATCAGGATGAAAAACACGCCTATGGCGAGCAGCAATCCCATGCTGGCAGTTCCCAGATGAGTGGAAAAAGTCAGACTGCCAAACCCTGCCATCGTCGACATGGCGCTGTAGAAAATTGCACGCGCCGTGCTGGTGTGCAAGAGACTGTGTCCAGTCAAGTGATGATGGCGGCTACGGGTCACCAAGTGAATGCTGCTGTCGATGCCGATGCCCAGTAACAATGGCAAGGCAATGATGTTGGCAAAGTTGAAAGGAATGTGGAATACAACGGTTGCCGTAACGGTAAATAAGGCGGCCAGTAGCAGCGGGACCAGGACGAGCACGGTTGAGGTCACGCTCCGGAGCAACCAGAGCAATGTGAACACAGCGCCAATCAGTGCCAGCGAGAAGGCCTGTATGAAGGCGTTTACGACCGCTTCGCCGGCTTCAAGAATGATTGCAGGGGTGCCGCTGACCTGCGGTGCGTGCTGCTGTACCGAGCGAACAAATCTTCGCAATGCTTCGTTATCGTCGATATTACTGGCGGGGTAGGCCAGGACAAGATAGTCGCCGGTTGCACTCTGCCAGCGCACGCGCAGAGATTCTGGAAGCGTTTGGATATCAACTGTATCAGCAGTCAGTGCTTTTTGTAGGCGTTCGAGCGAATCGGGCAGCAATCCCAGCAAATCATGATTAATCGCTTCCAGTAATGCCATGGCTTGAGGCGGATTCATTGCGATCAGATGCGATCGCAATGCGCTGATGGCGGTGCCAAGTTCGTATGCGGCGGGTGAGACGGGGTGCGCCGGCCTCTCCGCCACAAAACGTTCCAGGGATTGTTGTAATGTCTCCAATATCGCCTGCTGTTGTTCGATGGAATGGGTATCTGCCCGCTGCGGAATTTCCGCAAAAAAATCTGGCCCCAGTGTTAAGGCAATATCATCGATCAGGGCAAGCTTTTCGGTTTGCTGCGCGGGCACGAAATCCGAGATGCTGATCACTTTGTCGACTTCGGGCAGCTGGGTCAGTTCCCGGGTTAATTGCTCTGCTTTTTCGAGGCTGTGTACTGGAATCGCTCCAAACCAGGGCGTCTGATCCTTATCCGCCAGCAGTTCGCGGAAGGTTCGAACGGCTTCCCCTTTCGGGTTGTTCATATTCAGCAGGTTGTGATCAAACTGCACATAGGGCAGTGTTGCCGCCGAGGCCAGGGTTGCCAGCAGGGTAACCAGTAAAACGGTCCTGGGTTGGCGTAACCAGCGTGTCGCCAGCCATGACGCGATTGTCCTTGTGTGATGCGCCTCCGGTTTGACCGGCAGGAAGCGTTGCAGTGCGGGGACGACGGTCAGGGTGACAACCAGACTGATGAGCATGCCTGTGCCGGAAATTACACCGAGTTCGGCAATGCCGCTATAGTCCGTGGGGGTAAAGGCATAGAAGCCGATCGCCGTGGTGAGGGCGCAAATGATCAATGACCGCCCTGTATCGCGTCCTGCGATCAACAGGATTTCCGTGCCGGGACGATGGTCTTTCGCCAATTCAGCATAGCGCAGCAGCAGATGAATCGCGTAATCCACGCCCAGCCCGATATAGAGTACGGCAAATGCAATCGAGATCAGATTGAGATGGCCGACAGCCACGGTGGCAAAGGCGGCAGTCAGCATCAGTCCCAGCATCAGACTGACGAGTACCGTGATCACGGATCCGATCGAGCGCAGCGCGACGAGCAGTATGACTGCAACACCGATCAGAGCGATGACGCCAGCATCCTGCGCGCCGTGCATGGCACTGTTGAGCTCCTCGTGTGATAAGGCGATATCTCCCGTGATGCGCAATCGGGTAGCATATTGACCCTCCAGATCAAGCGCGCGCGCAGCGTCGCGGATGGTGGAGATGATCTGCTCAGCTGGAAAAAGTTGCTCAAAATCCAATTCCGGTTTCAGAGTGATGAATTCGCGATAGCTGGTTTTTCTGTCATCTTCCTGAAACAATACCTGCCAGGATAAGGGCTGTCTTGTTCCACTTTCATTGGCTTGGAGCGTGGTGGCAACATCCCGCAGAATTGCGGTCAGTTCCAGTTCCCTGCCTGTGCGCAGTGCTTCAATTGCCTCATTCAGCACCTCTAAAAAGGCATGGAGTGTCGGATCACGCGAGATTCTGGCGATCAGTGGCTGGGCGGCGGATAGCCGATCAGCCAGTTGCGCCAGTTCATCGAGGTCATTGTAGAGCAGACCGTTGATTTGGAAAAATTCTTCACCACTGAGGTGGTGTATTTCCCCGCTGCTAGCGGGATCGGCCTGCAAAAAGGTAGTCAGCCGTGTGGCGGCCTGATGCGCTTGCTCAGGTGTGGGTGCATCCAGTACCAGTAACAGCGTCTCATCGTATTGAGGGAAGGATGCATTGAAGCGCGCGAGGTTGACGCGAAATGGCAGATCCTCGGAAAGCATATCTGCCGTGTCGGTATAAATACCCAGATTGCGCGCAGTGTAGCCCGCTGCAATGACTACCATCAACAGCATTGTCAACAGGATCCAGGCGGCATGACGATATGAAAATTCGATCCAGCCAAGAAAAAGTCGCTGGCTGTTGCTGTATGGGTTAGGCATATTGAACCTGGAATTCTGAGTTGATCGCTATTCTATATAGATAACATATTGTTATACAGAGAATAAATTTTTATTTTTCATTTGGCTGAATTCCCGACTGATGCCGGTGTTGGTCAATCCTGACCCATTTGGGCGGTTTTCTCTTCCAGGATGCCAATCAAGGTTTCGATATCATCCTTCTGTAGGACGGCGTTGTATTCGGCCCGCTTTAATGCAAGGTCACTGACGCCATCGACTACGATATTGATAATGCGCCATTGATTGCCGACATGGTGCAGCACATAATCAAAGGTAATGGTCGTGCGATCAGCTTGAATGAGCTGGCTACGCACCAGTATGCGTTCGCGTGGCAGCTGTCGTTGTTCGATGAGGGTAAAGCGCTCGCCGTCGTGCCGATCGAATCTGTCCGCATAAGTGGCGATACTATGCTCCGAGAACGTTTTGATGATGGCTTGCCGCTGCTCGGTGCTCAGCCCGGCCCAATGCGCGCCCAGCGCGGTGCGAATGATCGTAGCGAGATCATGTGATTGTTCGATAACGGGCGCCAGTAACTTCAGACGCCCGGCGTAGCCGATTTGCTGCCCTTGCTGCATGGCTTGGATGAGCGTCTCTTGAAGTATGGCGATCACTTGTTCAGGGGTTTCCTGATGCGGTTGCTCTGCCCAGGTGCTCGTTACCGTGGACAGCATGGCTGCAATTAACAGAAAACCAAGCATTTTTTTAATCATTGTGGAGAGTCTCATAGTTTCGATTTTTCCATTGGGCGCGTTGGCCCCGCCAGTAGCGAATTGCTGAGGTCCAGGTCATCATCAGATAGAGCGTGCCGATTGCAGGCAGTGCCAATACCCAGAGTAATGAACAGCGGTAGAACCTGAGCGCCGGTATATAAACGACCGACATGGCCAGCCAGGCCAGTATCCCCGTGACGAGGAAGATTGTATTTGATGAAAGCATGACGGACATGGGCGCAAACCAAAACATGCTTGTCATGATCATGCTGCATAATAGCAGCAGGGGTAAGGAGTAATAAAGTTGTGTATAGGCGGTTCGTGCGACCATGTTCCGAATCTCTCCCAGGTGATTATAACCCCGGTGGCTTTGTGCCGCATGGCTGAGCCCAATCCAGGTTCTGAAACCGGGCAGCTTGATTTTTTTTGCCAGCGTGCAATCATCAATGAGTGCGTCATGGATACTGCCAAATGCATCGATAGCCTGAAGCGCCCGGGTTTCGACCAGCATACATCCTCCCGCAGCGGCCGCCATGCGGGATGTCGAGTCATTCGCCAGCTTGAACGGATATAGCAGTTTAAAGAAAAAAATAAAAGCTGGTATCAGCAGGCGCTCAAAAAAACGTTCAGTCGACAGTTTAGCCATCAAGGAAATCAGCGATAGTTTTTCCTGCCGCGCTTTATCGAGAAGAGCAGCCAAGGTGCCGGGTGCCAATGTGATGTCCGCATCCAGCAGGAGCGTGTAGCGGGTATGCGCTTCCCGTAATCCCTGTTGCAATGCCCAGAGTTTGCCACTCCAGCCTTTTGGCGGGGATGTGCCGGATATGACATGCGCGCCTTTCTGTCTTGCCAAAGCGGCGGTGTTGTCATCCGATTGATCGTCGATGACAATTATTCGCAGATCGTGACTTTGGGCTTGTAAGCCGTCTAAGGTTTGTGCAATGACCTGCGCTTCGTTGCGTGCCGGAATCAAAACGGTCACTTCGCTAAATGCCCGGGTTGTCGTATCAGTCCCGGTTGGCCTTTACTGAGGTTCGAGCAACTCGCGGGCGCGCCAAGCCTGCCATGGGGCCAGCAAAATCACCCACCAGAAAAACGTGCCGGCAAGCGCCAAATAGATTGCAACTGTGCTCATTGCTACAGATAGACTGGCATACGTTCAGTACTAAAATTGTTCTTGAGGTGCGTGACTGGCTGCCTTGAATGCATGACGGGCCGCGACTCGATTTCCTGAGGCGTGTGCTGAAAAACGCCACCCTTTTTCCGCTTGCTGCGTTTCTGCCGCCTCAAGCCAGGGGCAGGCGTTTCCGGATCATCAGTTCTCTGCGCCCCAGTCGTTTCCTGACGGAGGTGGTCAGGGTGGCAGCCCGGCAGTGCCGTTTGCTTAGCTGTCCGAGCGCGAAGAGTTGTCCTGCGATGATGCGGAAGCCTTGCGTTCAACGGTCACCGGCAAGGGAAAGGCCGACTGTTTGCTGCCGTTGTTTGGAGACAGGTTGGGCTTTTGTGAGGGATCCGGTGCCATGGGGCCATCGGTACGAGGGCCGCGCATGCTCACACGCAGTGCTTTTATCGGATGATCGAAGGTGTCGTTGATTGCAGTGGGTTCGAAACCGCAATGCGCCATACAATTCGCGCATTTTGGATTATTCCCCACGCCATATTGATCCCAATCGGTTTCTTCCATCAGCTCGCGAAAGCTTGTTGCGTAACCTTCATCTACCAGTAAATAACAGGGCCGTTGCCAGCCGAATAGATTGCGCGTGGGATTGCCCCAGGCCGTACACTGGTAATTTTGATTGCCGGCAAGAAAGTCCAGATAGAGACTGGAATGATTGAATTTCCAGGGTTGTTTGCGCTTCTTGCCTAGCTGAAAAATGGTGCGGAACAGCCGCTTGCTAACAGAGCGTTGCAAAAAGACATCCTGACGGGGGGCATGCTCATAACTGAAGCCGGGTGAAACATTGATGCCCTCGACCCCCAGTTCGGTGGCGGTATCGAAAAATTCAGCTACTTCTTCTGCGGTTTCTTGTTGAAACAGGGTGCAATTGACCGTGACTCGGAATCCTCTTTCAAGCGCCTGCCGAATGACTGGAATTACTTTGTCATACACGCCTTCCCGGCAGACGGAGGTATCATGCCGCTCCCGGTTGCCATCCAGATGAATGGAGAAAGTCAGGTAGGGTGATGGCTGGTAGTCATCCATGCGGCTGTCCAGCAGGAGCGCGTTGGTGCACAAATAGACAAACTTCTTGCGCTGGATAATGCCTTGTACGATCTGAGGCATTTCCTTGTGAATGAGCGGCTCTCCACCTGCAATGGAAACAACCGGCGCCCCGCATTCGTCGACCGCGTTCAAGCATTCATCCACGCTCAAGCGGCGACGCAGCGTTTCCTCTGGATAGTCGATCTTGCCACATCCCGCGCAGGCCAGATTGCATTGAAACAGAGGTTCGAGCATCAATACCAGCGGGTAGCGTTTATTACCCTGTAGTTTTTGTTTTAGAATGTAGCTACCTACGCGATATTGCTGCAAAAATGGGACGCTCATTTAAAATTTCTCCATTTATGGGGATGCGAATCTATTCTGTTTGTTTGGGCGCTCTCACCGCCAGACGCTGAAGCATGACGACGGGTCATCAGAGCAGAGACCAGTCCATATCTCGTCAGGCGTTCTTATTGTCGTAAGAGTCTTGAATAAGCACATAGGATAAATGCAACGCTGGTCAGTATCGTTCTGGTTGGTTCAGAAACTTTCTGGATAGGTGGCGGAAGAGGTGGGATTCGAACCCACGAACAGTTTCCTGTTGCTGGTTTTCAAGACCAGTGCCTTCAACCACTCGGCCACTCTTCCGATACTATTTGACTTCCAGTTTTCATACTTTGCTGAATTATGCGCATGATACCTGCTCATGGCGCATTTTACCAGTGAGCGCTGCTGCAGCAACCTTGGAATAAATCCTATAATGT
>NZ_JBEUDO010000027.1:0-37533 GCF_050584665.1 Nitrosomonas sp. ANs5 | reverse complement strand
AGCGATCGTAGCGAGGGCGAGGTTGGTTGAGTTGGATTTTTCGATCATTTGAGGCGAATAGTCGTTCTATTTAACGAAAAGGATCGTAAAATCCGGCCAATCAGGCTCGTCCGCAGTAGATCAGTCTATTCTCGGACAGCCTCCTAGCATTCATCTACTAGTGAAGCGGCCAGTATGCGCCTCCCTCAGCGGCCATCATTTACAGCATACTCGGTATCAAGATGGGTCACGCCTGCGACTCGCGCGCCGCACACATTAACTCCACCGCAATAGGCGCATGGTCTGACGGCCGTTCGAGTTTCCGGGGTTCCTTATCCACCCAACAGGCCATACAGTCATTCGCCATCTCATGACTCAGCAAAATATGATCGATACGCAATCCCCGGTTACGGCGAAATGCCATCGTACGGTAATCCCACCAGGTATAGGTTTGCGCCGGTTGCTCGAACAGACGGAAGCTGTCGGCAAATCCGATAGCCAGCAATTCACGAAAGCTGCCTCGCTCAGGTTCGCTGCATAAAACCTTTCCCTTCCAGGCTTCGGGATCATGAACATCACGATCTTCAGGAGCAATATTGAAATCCCCCAGCACCGCTATTTTCTGATAACGCTCGCACTCCTCCTCCAGAAAGCGGCTCAATGTCGCCAGCCAGTTAAGTTTGTAAGCATACTTGTCCGAATCGACCCGCTCTCCATTGGGAACATAGACGCAGATGACCCGCATATTTCCATAAGTTGCCGCAATGAAGCGTTTCTGGGGATCTTCCAGACCGGGTAACGCCATGCTGACCTCCCCACCCGTTTCCTTGCTCAGCAGCGCAACGCCATTATAGGTTTTTTGCCCTGCGTAAATGGACCGATAGCCAGTCTTTTCCGCTATTTCATCCTCGGGAAAAAACTCATCCTGTAATTTCGTCTCTTGCAGGCACAATACATCGGGTTGATTGGCATTCAGCCATTCGACCACTTGAGGCAAACGGACTTTCAATGAATTGACGTTCCAACTGGCAAGTTTCATTACGTATACTCAAAATTGCAATCCATACTGGCCCAATCAAAAAGGCACGCTATGTCATTCAGTCAGACCTAAGCCAGAAGCGGCCACTTTAAAGCTGTAGCAGAATTCAGCGGGATTCTGATAAAATCGGCAGTTCTTTTTGGAAAATGCCACGCAAGGAATATCATCATGACTTATGTAGTAACCGAAAGTTGTATCAAATGCAAATACACCGATTGTGTCGATGTCTGTCCAGTAGACTGCTTCCGTGAAGGGCCAAATTTTCTGGTCATCGATCCGGACGAGTGTATCGATTGTACATTATGTGTGGCGGAATGTCCGGTAGAAGCCATTTACGCGGAAGACGACGTGCCTGACGATCAACGGCAATTCATTGCGCTCAATGCAGAGTTGTCCAAAAACTGGGATCCCATCATCGAGAAAAAAGATGCGCCGTCAGACGCGGATGACTGGGCCAAGGTGACCGACAAGTTGGACAAACTGGAACGTTAAGACTAACCTGTTCCGCACACACAGCATCTAAGGCCGAACATCAATTAACTATTCCGGGAGGCACCGATGAAAAACTCACTCGCATGGATAGCTTTATTCACGTTCCTGAGCGCCGTCTTGCCACAGACAGCCTTGGCCCAGCAACAGACAGAACAAAATTATCCTGCCATGGCAAGTGGAAAATTAGTCAATGGCATCGCCAATACCGCCACTGGCTTTGTCGAGCTCCCCAAAACCATGATCATCACCACGCAGCGTGAAGGTGTCGTTTATGGGCTGACGGTCGGATTGGTCACCGGCCTTATGCATACGATTGGCCGCACGCTGTTTGGGGCCCTGGATGCCGTAACCTTTCTGATTCCCACCGAACCGACCGTACGTCCTCACTATATCTGGCAGGATTTCGACCAGGAAACAACCTACGGCTAATCTGTCGTGCCGCCTGGTTTCAATTGTCCAGCGAAGCAATCAACTTTTTGATTGCTTTGACCCGCTCGCTGACATCAGGAATTGACAACTGAATTCTGAGACGATCCGGTCCGGAAAGACTGTACTCCCGGCCGCTTTGAATAAGTTGTATGATTTTGGCAGCTTCTATCGGTGGTTCCGGCATGAACTGTAACTGGATATTCTCCGGGCCCGCATCAATGCGGACAATCCCGAACCGTTTGGCCGGAATACGCAGCCGATGGCAATCCAGCAACGCACGCGCCGGATCGGGCAACAAGCCAAAACGATCGACCAGCTCCTGATAGATTTCATCAAGTTGAACATCCTCGGTACAACTTGCCATCCGTTTATACAATACCAGCCGTTCGTGAATATCATGGCAATAGTCTTCCGGCAGCAGGGCAGGCACATGCAACTTGATTTCCGTGACCACCCCAAGCGGCTGTTGCATATCCGGTTCCTGACCAGCCTTCAGCGACTTGATTGCGGCTTCCAGCAAGGAACTGTACAGATTAAATCCCACTTCCTGCATTTCACCGCTTTGTGATTCACCCAATACAGCGCCGGCACCACGAATTTCTAGATCGTGCATGGCCAGATAAAACCCCGAGCCAAGTTCCTCCATTGCCTGGATTGCTTCTAACCGCTTAGTTGCCTGGGCAGTCAAGGCCGTTTTCTCGGGCGTCAACAGATAGGCGTAGGCCTGATGATGGGAGCGCCCCACACGGCCGCGCAACTGATGCAATTGTGCCAGCCCGAATTTATCTGCACGATGTATGATAATTGTATTAGCGCTGGGTATATCGATACCCGTCTCAATGATGGTAGTACATAACAACAAATTGAAACGCTGCTGATAAAAATCACGCATGACTTGTTCCAACTCACTCTCTCGCATTTGTCCATGGGCAATATGGATCCGCGCCTCAGGCAACAAGTGTGCAAGCTTGGCAAACATATGCTGAATCGTGTTGACTTCATTGTAAAGAAAATAGATTTGACCGCCACGCTTCAGCTCGCGCAGGCAAGCTTCGCGAATAATCCCTTCGGAATATGTATGCACAAAAGTCTTGATGGCCAATCGCCGCTGTGGCGCGGTGGCGATAATCGAGAAATCCCGCAGACCTTCCAGCGACATGGCAAGCGTCCGCGGAATGGGTGTAGCTGTCAGCGTCAAGACATCCACCTCCGCCCGCAGCTTTTTGAGTTGCTCCTTCTGGCGAACACCGAAACGGTGCTCCTCATCAATGATCACCAGGCCAAGATTCTTGAATTTCACTTTGCCCTGGATGAGTTTATGGGTACCGATAACGATATCCACCGCGCCTTTAGCCAGGCTCTCCAATGCCTCCGCTTGTTCGCGAGCCGAACGGAAACGTGACAGTTCTGCAATTTTTACCGGCCACTGATCTGCAATCAGACCGAAGCGGTCAGAGAAATTCTGGTAATGCTGTTCCGCCAACAGGGTCGTTGGCACCAATACAGCAACTTGCTTGCCATCCGCAACCGCAACGAAAGCTGCCCGCAAGGCTACCTCGGTCTTGCCGAATCCGACATCCCCGCATATCAATCGGTCCATCGGCTTGCCAGCTGTCATGTCCTCGATGACAGCCCGAATGGCAGCAGCCTGATCAGGGGTTTCCTCAAAACCAAACCCATCGGCAAAAACGTCATAATCATGCTGATTCAGGCGGAAGACATGACCCTGCCGCGCGGCGCGCTGTGCATACAAGTCAAGCAGTTCAGCGGCGGTATCGCGTACTTGCTGCATGGCCTTGCGCTTGGCTTTCTCCCATTGGCCACTTCCGAGCCTGTGCAGTGGCGCACTTTCTGGCGAAGCGCCACTATAGCGGCCAATCAAATGCAGTTGCGTGACCGGCACATATAACTTGTCTCCATCCTGGTAAGCTAACGCCAGGAACTCACTGGCCTGTCCTGGCTCTCCCTCGCCCAGATCCATATTGACGAGCCCCAGATAGCGGCCGATACCATGCTGTTCATGCACGACCGGATCGCCCGGCTTGATTTCGGACAGGTCACGCAGAATTGCGTCGGTTGAGGTGACGCGGCGCGCCTCGCGGGTACGCCGCCCTTGCACATGAGTGGCGTATAGCTCATTTTCAGTGACCAACGCCTGATTGGCCGCTGCAAGAATGAAACCATTGTGTAATGGCGCCACGCAGAGCATACAAGGTGCGTCATCCGCCTGGAAAGCTGCATAATCCTCGCACAGCTTCAAACTCAGGCCATGTTCACGCAGGTATTCGGCGAGCAATTCCCGTCGACCCATACTCTCAGCCAACAGCAACACCCGCCCGCCTTTACCTGTAAACAGTTCGACGAAAGCAGCCAGTTTTTCAATGGGATTGGCAGCGCGCCGATCTACCCGGATCGATGGCAAGGGTCGTGCAAAAGGCTCGGCAGCGGCCTGGGAATCGGCATGAATTTCAAAACGCCGGTAAGGTTTCAGATAGCCATAAAACTTATCAGCAGTCAGAAATAGCTCCGTCGGCGGCAGCAAGGGCCGATTCACATCATTGCGCATCAACTGATAGCGAGACCGGGTATCCTGCCAGAAATTCTCGATCACCGGCATGATTTCCTGATGCAAACACAGCAGGCAATGCTGCGGCAAATAGTCAAAAATAGTCGCTGTTTGCTCGAAGAAAAGTGGCAAGTAATATTCAATCCCGGCCGGGATATTGCCTTTGCTGATTTCCTGGTATAGCTGACTGCGCGTGGGGTCACCCTCAAACTTGTCCCGGAAATTTACTCGAAAACGACTACGTCCAGCCTCGTCGAGCGGGAATTCCCGCGCCGGCAGCAGCCGGATCTCCTTGACCGGATAAATGCTGCGCTGCGTATCCACGTCAAAGGTACGGATGGACTCGATTTCGTTATCAAACAAATCAATGCGATAAGGCAGCGGACTACCCATCGGGAACAAATCAATCAATCCCCCACGGACACTATATTCACCTGGCGAGAACACCTGCGAGACATGCGTATAGCCCGCTAGCGACATCTGACCACGCAAAGCAGCAAGGTCCAACAGACTTCCTTGCTTGATGAAAAAGGAATATGCCGCCAAATATTCCCTGGGAGGCATTTTGTAGAGCGCAGTCGTAACAGGCACGATCAACACATCACAAGCATTGTGAGAAATTTGGTAAAAAGTCGCCAGCCGCTCGGAGATGAGATCCTGATGAGGAGAAAAAGTGTCGTATGGCAAGGTTTCCCAGTCCGGCAACAAATGCACACTCAACTCGGGCGCGAAAAAAGCCATTTCTTCCAGCAATCTTTGCGCATCCAGGGCATTCGCGGTGATAATGGTCAATGGCTTGTCGGCACCGCCTGAACGCGCCAGTTCCGCAAGGGCGTGGGCATCACTCGAGCCTTCAAAGCCATAATGGCGCTGCACGGCACCTGAAGCAGCAGAAGCTAATATAGACAGCATGAACGAGACAAGTCAGTTAACGTGAATTTACAAATGTAATGATGATGAAACCACAGCAAGCGCGCCGCCCAGGCCGAGCATGATGGCCACCATCCCGGGTGCACATCGTCTGGCTAATGATGCATTGCCGATAAGAAATATCATCCCCAGCTTGAAAACCAGATTGGCAATCGTAGCCAGCGTGATGGCTGTGACAGCATCCAGGATTTCCAGCTTACCCAGTCCATATAAGCGCAAACTGCTCAGTGTGATGGCGTCCACGTCGGTCAACCCTGAAACAATCGCGACGACATACAACCCACCACTGCCCGCAACATCTGATAGCCAGGCACTGAAAAATAACACAGCCGCATAAAGCAGGCCGAATCCCACCGCGGTCGGAAGCTCTGCAGGATTTTTAGTATCCGGCATTGGCATGGCCTGTTGCTGGGTCAGTTCACGCCACCAGAATACGGCCGTCATCAGCCCCAGCAATAAACCACCACCCAGTACAGGCAAAAGATAGATAAAAATGGCAGGAGAGATCACCATGCTGATCAGCGCGAGCCGTACAAGCACAGTCAAATTGGCCAATAAAATCACGATTACAGCCAGATTGGCAAAATCCGGGTTGTAACTGCTGCGACGCGTGAACACCATGGTGGTTGCGGTACTGGAAGCCAGCCCCCCCATCACGCCCATAAAAACCACTCCAAAACGCTGTTTGAAAAAGCGTAATGCAATATAGCCGGTCAGGCTCACACCCGAGATCAATACCACCATCAACCAAATCTGATAGGGATTTAGGGCATCGAAGGGCCCATAATTCTGATTGGGAAGAATGGGCAAGATGATGAAGCTCAGGACGGCAAACTGCAGAATCGATATTAAATCTCGCCGGTCCAGATTCCGGGTCATGCCCTGCAATTCGGCTTTGAAATAAAGCAGTATGGTGGTAATGATGGCGAGCATAACGGCCAGTGCTGATTCCTCATACCATACCAATGCGCCCAGCCCATAACAGACGAGTATTGCCGCAACCGTGGTCGTTCCCGGATCCTCAAGCTGGTCCTGCTTGCGCCAATAGGATGCAATCACCATGCTTCCGACCAATAGCAAACCGCTGACCAGCGGCCAAGGCGAGGATGTCTTGTGCGACAGCATCGCGGCCAGGGTACCAAACATCGCAACCAGTGCAAATGTTCGCAATCCTGCCTTGGCGGCCGGACTGCGCTCGCGCTCCAGACCGATAAGCAGTCCAATCGCCAGACTGGTTGCAAATTCAGCCAAATAGGTCAACTCGCCCTCGGGTAGCGCTATGTCATTCATACAGCAGAACGATCAGTTTCAAACCAATGTTCCAGCAATAATTGCATCCGGATGCTGCCATTGTATTCATTTGCCTGCAAACGATAGACAACATCGATCTCTGCAGGCAAAGTTTCGGTATGAAAGAAAAAGATGGCATCATGCACATGTTTCCCACCGGATGTGCTCAGTGTCAGTTTTAAATGCCGTTCTCCTACAATACGCTGGCTCTCGACGCGGAAGCAACCATTGAAACTTGGCTCGGGAAATCCCTGGCCCCATACATAACTGGCCAGACGTTGCGCAAGCGCCAGCGACAACTCATCCTCAGCCAGCTCACCATCGGTTTCGATCACTCGAATCAAGTCTGCCGGCGTCAGCAGCGTCTGCGCGACATGCTCAAAGGCGGTACGAAACCACTCAAAATTCTGCTCATGTATAGTCAATCCGGCCGCCATGGCATGACCGCCAAATTTCACGATCAAACCAGGATGACGCTTGGCCACCAGGTCCAGCGCATCCCGCAAGTGGAAACCTGGAATTGATCTTCCCGAACCCTTGATTTCACCGTCATTGCCCGGGGCAAACACGAGCACTGGCCGATGTAATTTTTCCTTGATACGTGAAGCAATCAAACCGATCACCCCCTGATGCCAATCCGAATCATACAAACACAGACTGTAGTCGGATCCTGCCGCATCATCCATCGTTGTAGTGGCCGGACCATATCTGTCGGCCATGGCCGTCAGCTTGTCCAAGGCCTCCTCGCGCATACCCGCCTCGATCTCCCGCCGCTGGCGATTCAATTGATCCAATTCCGTCGCAAGCTGTATCGCCCGGGCGGCATCATCCGTCATGAGACACTCGATACCCAACGACATATCGTCAAGGCGACCCGCTGCGTTCAATCTTGGCGCGAGAATAAAGCCCAATTCATAGGTTGTTATCTGCTCCAAATCACGCCCGGCCACTTTTAACAACGCGCGCATGCCGGCACAACAACGGCCGTTACGAACGCGCTGCAATCCTTGCTGCACCAAAATACGATTGGTGCCATCGAGCCGGACCACATCGGCCACCGTGCCAAGTGCAACGAGATCAAGCAAATTGGCCAGATTTGGCTCCTTGCCGGCAGCACCAAACATACCCCGCGCACGCAATTCTGCCCGCAACGCGAGCATGACGTAAAATATTACGCCGACACCCGCAATATGCTTGTCAGGAAAATCACATCCAGGTTGATTGGGATTGACAATTACCGCCGCATCCGGCAACCGGTCGCCAGGCAAGTGATGATCAGTGATACATACCTCCATCCCCAGCCGCTTGGCTGCCTCAACACCTTCGACACTGGCGATACCGTTATCCACCGTAATCAGTATGTCAGGTGGATCCTCCCGATTTGCAGCCAGATGCACAATTTCCGGGGTCAGGCCATAACCATATTCAAAACGATTGGGGACCAGATAATCGACTACCGCGCCGAATTGGCGTAATGCACGCAGTGCAACGGCACAAGCCGTCGCACCATCTGAATCGTAATCCGCAACAATCAGCATGCGTTTGCGGGCGGCAATGGCATCCGCGAGCAATCTAGCGATCTGGCTGATATTTTTGAGCCGTTCAAATGGCGCCATGCGGGCAAACGCCGTATCCAGTTGAACGGGATCGCCTATTCCGCGTGCCGCAAAGATACGCGCCAGCACAGGCGGCAAGCCATGCGCACTCAGCTTTTCAAAAGCATGGGGGGAAAACTCGCGAACGACAATATTGACCATATCATCAATATTTTATCATTGGGACGGGTAAATTGCCCTGACATTAGGGACGGGAAGACAGCCAACAAATGCCCGGTTGCACAGCGTCTCAAGCATGCATCCCGGCGAGGCCTATCTTGACGGCGACAAGATAAGTAGAAACGGGCGTCTTGGCCATGCACACTACGGCCACAGTCCAGGCAAGAACACCCGTCACTTGAATCACATCTTTATTTCGGGGCTATCACACCAGACGCGCCCGTTTCCTTGGCGGCACGCAGCACCGGATAGAATTGGGTGAAAACCATATCAGTTTTGGCATTGGCCTCATGGCAAGCAGCGCACTCAGCGGTCGGCAAATTTTTAGCAGCCGACACCAGTGGGCTACCGGGCACGTAGAAAATATAAAATGCCCAGTTACCGGGTTCGTTTGCAAAACGTTTCGCGTCCTTGACCGATGCTTCCAGGCCGATATAGTCTCCCATGAAGTAACCATTGCCGCTTCCTGGCCCCTTACGGTCTCCAACGCTGATCAGCTCCTTGACCGTCATGGTGCCGTCTCGGAACGCCCCTGTTTTTTTCCAGTGCGCGTAACTCTCTGGATCGATGTAGACCGTCCTGATTTCCGTGAAGGGTGCATTGCCATCGTTTAACTCATTTGGCGTGACTTGTGTACCCACCATCACCCATTCACGATAGTCCTGCGGAAGCAGCAATTCGCCTTTGTCATTGAATTGCGCCGGCCCTGCCGCCAGTGCATGGCCACTGACAACGGCAGAGAATACCAGACCGGTTAAACTTTTTACCAAGCGCTCCTTAAAGCTCATAAAATTTTCCTTTTTGGTTAATTGATTTGAAATTTGAATACCGTTGATAAAGTCATCAACCTTGGGCTGGAGAAGTATGCCCAGCCTCATTCAGGCCCTGGAGTATATTGCGCGCCAATATTTGACGTCAACGACATCACACAGACCAGAAAATTGGGGAATTAGCAGAGATCAGGTGGCATGAATTGCAAATAAGCGGCCCAGTTCCAGGCCCGGATCCGGCGCACGCATAAACGTCTCCCCGATCAGAAAAGTATAAATCTGATGGGATTGCATCATTTGTACATCGGCAGATGTACGGATACCGCTCTCGGTAACGATAATCCGTTCAGAAGGAATACGGCCAATCAGTGACAGGGTGGTCTCCAGCCTAGTCTCGAAGGTGCGTAAATTGCGGTTATTAATTCCAATCAACGGTGTCGATAGCTGCAAGGCAAGCTCGAGTTCATCCGCATCATGCACCTCGACCAGGACCGCCATCCCCAGGGCATGGGCGATCGATTCCAGCGTGCGCATGCGGTCCAACGCACTCTCGCCCCGCTGGATGGCAGGATCCTCCCGAAAGACCGGTGATAAAAATGCTGCGACGATCAGTAGTATACAGTCCGCGCCCATCGCGCGCGCCTCATACACCTGGTATTCATCCAGCATGAAATCCTTACGCAGCACTGGCAAGCTACAGGCTGCACGCGCCGCCTGTAGAAATAGCGGGCTGCCCATAAAAAACTGCTCATCGGTCAATACCGATAAACAGGCAGCGCCATTGTCGGCGTAGCTTGCCGCAATTTCTGCCGGGTTGAAATCGCATGGTATCGAATCCCCGGGCAGCGAACCCGCAGTACCAGACAAGCCAGCCGATGACGCCGCCCGGCCACGCAGCAATCCTTTGCTGGGACTCGCCCGCTTGATCTCGGCGATCACAGCTGCTTGACCCCGATCAATTTTGTCACGGATTGCCTGAATAAAATCACGTGGTGAAGAGGCTGCACGTGCCTTCTTCTGCATGGCCGCCAGCGGTTCCCCTGTTTGGGCGGTGGCGATTTCCTGCTTTTTAACCGCGAGGATACGATCAAGAATATCGGGCATACTGGTTATGCGCTTACTTGGTTAGAAAAATTAATCAGGTCCTGCATTTTCTGCCTGGCGGCACCACTGGCAAGCGCATGGCCAGCCTGTTCAATGCCTTTCGCGAGGGAACCTGCAATACCGGCCACGTAGATAGCCGCACCCGCATTGAGCAATACGATATCGCGGGCCGGCCCGGCCTGGTTGTCCAGCACGGACAGAAGCATGGCACGTGCATCAACCGTATCGGCCACCTGGATGGATTCAATCGGCGCGCATTTTAATCCAAAATTCTCTGGTTGCAGGGTATATTCCTGTATCGCCCCCGCCTTGAGCTCAGCAATCCGGGTGGGCCCTGAAAGTGTGATTTCGTCCAGTCCGTCGCATCCATGCACGACCATCGCATGCCGGCTCCCAAGACGCTGCAACACCCGCGCGAGTACGCTGGTCAGATCGGCGTTGAACACCCCCAGCAGCTGGTTCTGAGCGCCTGCCGGATTGGTCAATGGTCCCAAAATATTGAATAATGTACGCACTCCCAACTCACGGCGTACAGGTGCCGCGTGCTTCATGGCATGATGAAAATTGGGCGCGAACATAAACCCGATACCGACCTCTGATATTGCCTGCTTAATCTGATCCGGGGTTTGATCAAGATTGATGCCGACCGCCTCCAGCACATCGGCACTGCCAGCCTTGCTCGAAACGGAACGGCCGCCATGTTTCGCCACGCGCGCGCCTGCTGCAGCGGCGACAAAAGCGGAAGCAGTCGAAATATTGAAAGTACTGCAACCATCTCCACCCGTACCACAGGTATCGATGAGATATTCAGTATCTGTCACGTCAATTCGTGCAGCCAGTTTACGCATCACCTGGGCTGCGGCAGTAATCTCGCCAATACTCTCGCGCTTGACTCGCAGACCGGTAATCAGGGCAGCAGTCATCACCGGAGACACTTCACCCGCCATGATCGCGTACATCAGCTCGATCATGTCCTCATAAGGAATCTCGTGATGCTCGATAATGCGAGCCAGGGTTGCCTGCAGTTTCACGCTTGAATTAAAGCCGCCGGGCTTTCCTGGTCTTCGCATCCGCGCAGAAAATTTCTGAGCAATTGATGTCCATACTCGCTCAGAATCGATTCAGGATGAAATTGCACGCCTTCTATTTGCAGGGAATGGTGGCGCACTCCCATGATCTCGCCATCTTCGGTCCAGGCGGTAATAGCCAAACAGGCAGGCATGCTCGATCGCTCGATAACGAGCGAATGATAACGCGTGGCCACAAACGGATTATCCAGTCCGCGGAAAACACCCTTGTTATCATGAAAAACAAGCGAAGTCTTGCCATGCATGATCTGCCTGGCAGGCACGATCCGCCCACCGAAGGCCTGCCCGATGCTCTGATGGCCCAGGCACACGCCCAGCAATGGGATCTTGCCGCCGAACCGGCTAATCAATTGCAAGGAGATTCCTGCCTCATTGGGCGTACATGGCCCGGGCGAAATGACGATGCGTGCCGGATTCAGGCGCTGAATCTCATCCAGGGTAATCTCGTCATTACGCGCCACAATGACTTCTTCGCCCAATTCACCAAAATACTGAACCAGGTTATAGGTAAAGGAGTCGTAGTTATCAATCATCAGTAACATGATGAGCAAAATCGTTAGCTATTATCAATTAAGGAAGTATCTCTTGCCCGGGCAGTCATATTTGCCAGCCGCCTTGAGGTCTCAATATCTGAACCCTATGAATCAATGCGTTTTTATCATGCTTGGCACAGAGCGCATCAAAATTCAACCGATTCACCGCCCAGCATGATGGCCGCTATTCTCGCCCAGAACACTCGAAAGGTAAACCTCTGACTGCAAGCGGAAGCAGTTCTCATGGCATAATTCTTGATCTGTGGCCATTGCTGCGTATTATCCTGGATTCCATGGCGGATCGCCAATCCAGCAGCGATCGATATCAGCCACCCTCCTTACCGGACAAACAAACCTGCAAACCTGATGACATATTCTATCACCATGAATTTCCAGAAAGTTTGACATCAAACATATGCCAAGTATCCTAGTTTGCAGGATTATAATAATCCGATGAGGCGCCCAGACTTGATCGATCCTCAAGCTGCCGGAAATCCATCACTCAAGAGTTGTCTAAAAGGTTGAATCCGATATGAAAGTCCCAGCAAATGTGGCCGCATCCGGACCCAATCACCAGCCGGCCGGCTCTCGGCGCAAACCCAAATCATTCCTGACCTTAATCCTCCTGGGATTTTCGATCGTGGGATTGCCGCTGATCAGCGCGCTCATATACAGTGCCGTCCGTATCGATCAACTGGCTGAACAAAGTCGCGAGAATGTCTATCAGGCCACCCAAATAACCAATGGCAGCGGCATTATCATAGACGAGATCAGGGCCATGGAACGCAGCGTGCAACATGCGCTGGTTCTGGACGATGCCAGCCTGTTGGAAGGCTATTTTCTGGCCCACGCCAAGTTTGAAAAAATCACCAAGCACTTGCTCGATATTTCTGCCCATCTGGAACAACAGCTTCTGCTGGAAAAATTGAGATTGCTGGAAACCAGTATTTTTCGCGAAATATTGATCCTGAACGAACAACCCAAGGACTTGCAATACCTTCTCGATCGCTTCGCTTCATTGCTGCTTCTTGCTCAAGAATTTTCTTCCGACAGCCTCCGGCTCATTGGACAAAATGTCGGGAAAATGAGCGAAATCGCTACCCAGACCCGTTCCCTGGTCGAATGGGAATTACTTATTCTGATTCCACTGGTCGTCTTCCTGGCACTGGCCTTCTCGGTATTCATTGCTCGCCCGATCCGCCAGATCGACGAAGCCATCTTACATATGGGACAAGGCAAACTCACGCGCGCCATTCATGTCAATGGGCCGCAAAATTTGCAATATCTGGGTGCACGCCTTGACTGGCTACGACTTCGCCTTCTGAAACTGGAAGAACAAAAAATGCAGTTCCTCCGGCATGTCTCGCATGAGCTCAAAACACCCCTGACCGCAATTCGGGAAGGGACCGATTTACTGGTTGAAGGCATTCCTGGCAATCTGAACGCGAAACAACAACTGATTGCCGGAATTCTGCATACTAGCAGCATGCAACTGCAAAAACGTATCGAAGATTTGCTCAGTTTCAGCGCACTGCAGGCAGACATGATCACGCTCGTCAAGCAACGTGTCAATTTAGGCGAAATGATAAACTCCGTCATAAAAGTGCAGAATCTTTCAATTCTCAACAAGAACATAACGATTAATTTAACCTGCCCGGAGATAATTTTGGAATGCGACAAACAGAAATTGGATATCATCCTGGATAACCTCCTCTCCAATGCCGTCAAGTTTTCCCCAGTTGACGGCCATATAGAAATCACTGCCGCGCAAAGCGATGACGCCATTCAAATAGAGGTCGAAGATTCCGGTCCAGGCGTTGACAGCATGGATCAGAAGCAAATATTTGAGCCTTTTTACCAAGGACGCAACACGCCCAGCACACATATCAAGGGCACAGGACTGGGCTTGGCCATCGCAAAGGAATATGCGCTGGCACATGGAGGAAACATTGCATTTGTTCGAAATACCGGGCAAGGCGCACGCTTCCGATTAACCTTGCCAGCATGAGATGTTGCACATCGATCATGATAAAAAATTACTTGTTATTATTGTTGGGATTGACTTTTTTTATCCTACTCACAGGATGCATGCACACGCCGCCCAAGGCATTGGCTGAATCAGAGATACTGGCAAAACAGCAGGTGTCACAAGACGACCTGAATGAATTAATGCACTACTACCATTTGCTGCGGCAAAAATCTGCGCTGGAACTCGCCTGGGAGTACAACTATGCAAACAACCACTACAAAAACAGCGCCGAGATGCAAGAACGATACAAATTCTTAATGCTGCTTCTGCTGCCAAACACGCAATTTAGAAATGTCCAGTCCGCACTTGATATGCTGGAAAATCTGCCCGAAATGATCGAGCCGTCATCCAATCTGGCCGCTTTTAGGGATATATTGTTGGCGCTGCTTAAAGAACAACAATCTGCAACCGATCGGCAACAGCAGTTGGCCGCAAAACTGCGCGCAACTGAAATACAAGTCAAAGCCTTGCAAGAGAAAATCGATGTGATCAAGGATCTCGAAAAAAATCTCATGCGTAGAAACGCTCTCTGACCACTCAACGCCATGACACAACCCAAGAAAATTCTGTTAGTCGACGACGATGCCGATTTGCTGGAACTGCTCTCGATCCGCCTGGCATCCTCTGGATACGAAACCATTCTGGCTGAGAGCGCCGAAGCCGCGATGAATCACCTTGACATCTCACGCCCGCATCTCGTAATTAGCGACATGCAGATGAGCGGACTCGATGGCATGGCCTTGTTTGAACATATCCATCGCACCGTGCCCACGCTTCCTGTCATCATTTTGACTGCCTTTGGCACCATTCCGGATGCGGTCGCTGCCGTTCAACGGGGGATTTTTGGCTATCTCACCAAGCCCTACGACTCGAAAATCTTATTGAATCAGATCGAGCGCGCCATCGGACTGTCGCCTGACACGGAAAGCCCCGCATCCTGCGCAACACTGCAGGCCTCATGGCGAAAAACCATCATTACCCAAAGCGCAATCATGGAAGATTTACTCACCAAGGTCGATCGTGTCGCGCAGGGAGATGCCAGTGTCTTGCTCTCTGGCGAAAGCGGGGTCGGCAAGGAATTGTTTGCGCGCGCGATCCACCAGGCCTCCAAACGTTGCGACCAGCCATTCATCACCATCAACTGCGCAGCCATTCCCGAGCAATTATTGGAGTCTGAATTGTTTGGCCACACCAGAGGCGCTTTTACCGGTGCGATCAGGGACCACAAGGGCCTGTTTCAACTGGCGGAAGGCGGCAGCCTGTTTCTGGACGAGATCGGTGATATGCCCTTGCTCCTCCAGGCCAAATTGCTGCACGCCCTGCAGGAAAGAGTCATTCGGCCAGTTGGATCGACACAAAGCATCCCAATCGACGTGCGCATTATTTCCGCGACGCATCGCGATCTAAAATCTGAGATCGAAGCGGGAAATTTTCGTGAAGACTTGTATTATCGGTTGTTTGTCGTCGGTTTGACCATTCCGTCGCTGGTGCAACGGCGTGAAGATATTCCGCTTCTGGCCAATCACTTTCTGCGCGTGTTTGCCGAGAAGCATCAGAAGGACATCAACGGATTCGCTCCCGAAGCGATCAGCTTCTTGCTGGCATCTTCCTGGCCGGGCAATATCCGGCAACTCATGAATGTCGTTGAGCAAAGCGTTGTCATGAGCGCCATTCCTCTGATTTCCTATGAACTGGTCCGCGATGCCATGCACCGAGACGAAACCCGGATAACTTCTTTCGAGGAGGCGCGCAAGCAGTTCGAAAGAGATTACCTGGTACGCCTGCTGAAGATCACTGCTGGCAATGTCACACAAGCGGCCAAACTCGCCAAGCGTAATCGCACCGAATTCTATAAGCTTCTGCAGCGGCATCAGCTTGATTACACGCTCTACAAACCGCAGCGGGAGAAAGCCTGATCGGGTGCCAGGTCACAAGCCGCACTCACGGGAGGAGTCTGACCGGCAGTGCTGGCGGACGCATCGGCCAGACACCTTTATCGATTACCGCCGGACCAGAAAACACGACGTAGCTCTGCCGCCCATAATGAGGCAGTGCACGACCCAGCTTCGACAGTGACGCCTCATCCTTCACCGATACAATAGCCAGGGTTGCACCATTGGGTTGACGTACGGTCCAGGCATGGGCCGAAGCGTTTTCTTGCCGGATCTCGGCAGGCATTGCGGGCAAGTCCTGCTGCGCCAGCCAATCATCTACTTGCGGCCCTGAGCCCACAACGAGTACGGGCCACTCGTTCATAGCCATCGGACTGCGCTCTATTTCAGGTTCCCGGCCCTGCATCCTGCCGGCCAGTTCATGCGCGACCCGATATGCTGCCGTTTGGTGCGGAAACAGCAGCAAGGTCCGGGTCGTCTGATTGACCATTACCTCGCGCAGAATGGGTACCATCTCATCCGCCGCAAGCTGCCGAAACAATCGGAAATCCGGATCCAGCACAACTTCCTTGGGCGGCTCTGACAGAACCCGTTGGTATGATTGGCTTTCCTCGTCCAGGTCTAGAAAAAAGGTTTCCTCCTTCCCCGACTGACCGCGCACCAGAATCGGCACACGCAAATGATAAACCGGGGCCGCCTGCTTTAGCATCAAGCTCAAGCGCTGCTCTGACTTCGAGTAGTCCGCTTGCGAAATCCGCAATGCAGGCGCGCCGGTCCGTGTCAGCCACTGAGAAAAAAAATCGTCGAGGGAACGACCGGATACCGCTTCAAACACTCGTTGAATATCCTGCCAGGCCGTCACACGAAAACGCTGTTCTTGCCACAATGTCCTGATCGCCCGGTCAAAAGTCGCTTCTCCCAGCAGATCACGTAACATGAAGAACAACATGGCAGACTTGTTATAGCCGACAATCTTGGACGCCACATGAGTGCGCGAAGTAAATGCGCGCAATGGTTGGTCCTGGCTCGGTGCCAGCAGACTGAAATCACGCAGCCAGTCCAATCGCATATCACGCGCAGCCTCGTCGCTTTCCTGCTCCTTGTAAGCGTAATCCGCCATGAAAGTCGTCAGGCCCTCCGACCAGTTCCCGCTCGCATAATCGGGATACACACCATTGCCCCACCAGTTATGCAGCACTTCGTGTCCGAGTGATGTCATGCGTATAAAGGGCAATCTCAAGACACTGACACCCAGATAGGTCAATGTCGGCATGCCAAAGCCGGTTGGGGTCGGACTTGATACCACACTGAATTCAGAATAGGGATATTCACCGATCCAGCGTTCATACAAGTGAATATAGTGCTTGACCGATTCCAGATAATCATCAGCCAGATCAGCGATGCTCGGATGAAAATAAGTACGCAGTGACAGAGTTTTATTGCTTGCAACACTCTGGAGCGTTGCTGACGTGATTGTATACGGCCCAGCCATCAAGGCTATCCCTTCGGCCGGTTGCTGAAAAATAAAGCGAGCTTGATAACCCTCAAGCTCTGATTCAGATTCATGCAGCAGTCTTCCGGGCACCAGTCCCCACTGACCGTAAGGCAATGTCAAATCAATCTGATAACTCGCCAATGCCCCAACGATTTGCGGATACCAAATGGAGGCATTGGGCAGGAAAGTTCCTTCTACGCCACTCACGGGAATCGGCCGGCCCAATGTCTGCGCATGGTCAAGACTGGTATCCAGAGCCGCCAATTCGCCTTGCCAATCAATTTCTATCCGGTAGGGGCCATTCTTGCCGGCGGCCAATTGCCAAACCTGCAAATTGTGCTGATGTGCCGCTTCCTGGGTGATACGGAAACCTGCCGCGCGCAAGGCAGTGACCTTAAAACGACGGCTCAGTATCAGCTCGAAATGACCGCCTTGCTCAACCGTAATAATGCTGCGCCCTTGCAGGTGACGCGAGGCAGGATCGATCGCTACCGTTATCGCGTAATGCATGGCCGGCTGCTCCGCCATAACGGGTATGCTGACCGACAACATCAGCACCAGCAGGCATTTATTTATATGCCTGACGCCAAAAATCCGTATCAGAAATTTGTTCATTTGCGAACTATGGCCGGAAACTTGGCGATGACATCGACAACCGCCTGTTCCCGCCGCACTTTCAGCGGCAGCCAAGTACCCGGTGCTTGGCGCCTCACCACCGTCACGACATCTTCGCTCTGTTTGACTGCCACCTCCGCCATTTCGACTATGACATCACCGGCACGCAAACCGGCGACCTCGGCAATACTCCCCTTCTCGATCTGGATAACCCGCGCGCCACCGGCCTCTTTGCTGAATTCATAGCGAATGCCTAAGCGCTGCCGCAAGGCAGGCGCCGCTTCTGGCATAAACGGCGCCACGCCGAAGACCGCATCCGCGTAGCCCGCTACCAGCCGTTTACAGGGCCTGTTTGTGTCCCATGGCAGCAGTGACAGGATATCCTTGATTCCCAGGTCTTTGAGCTGATGTGGCACACCGTAACCATGCAGAATATGCCCGGAACCCATGATACCCACCAGCAATGGTTTTTTAACGCCGCGCTCGACATCCAGGGCGGCATGCAAGGCTTGTGCCATCGCCCGGTCCCATAACTGCTGGCCCACAACGAATCTCAAGAAATCGGGATCGTAACGAGTCGGTTTGTCTGTTTTCTGCTTGGGACGATCATGTTGGGCATATATGGGTAGCAAAAACTCCAAATACGCCGGGCTCGGGGGTGCCGGTCGGGTAACGCCTTCTCTTTGATTTTCCGGCACGCCATCGAATCCCTTTTTTGTCACCATGCGCCGCAATTTTGTTTCGATATTGAGCGCAAGCATGGGAATGCGATACATGCGTGCAAAATGGAAAATCGGCAAATACAGGCTGGCATCGGTCCCCCACACTGTCTGCCACTCGGACTGGGATAAAAATTCCGATTCCGTCAGTTCCCCAGCCACCCATCGATCCAGAACTGCTTGCACGCGCCGGGGAAACATTTCAAAACCGATCATCATGTCCGGGCGTTTTGCATACATTGCTGCCAGCATATGCAGTTGCCAGCGGTGATGCTCGTGATTGGTATGAGATTCGCCCAGCAGCACAACCGACTGATTGACTGCGGATGCAATAACTTGCTGCAGCGAAGTAGGCCCCTTATCCGGAATGACCCAACTTGCCACCGGCACACATGTTTCCGCTGTCGATTGATTGTTGATCGGCTGTGGTTTGTGCGCTGGTTTGATTTGTGCGGAAAGTGGTGTCGCAGTCATCATGGATACCCACAACATCAAACAGAGGATGACAAATCGCCACCCTGGCTTGGAATCGATCATTATTATCGTTTGTCCTTGGAAATCTGGAAAAAATCAGTACATGACATGTCTGACTGGCACTAATCCACCCATTTACGGGCATTTCTGAACATTCTCATCCAGGGAGCGTCCTCAGACCAGCCATTGGGATGCCATGAATGCTGCACACTCCGGAACACCCTTTCCGGGTGGGGCATCACGATCGTGACCCGGCCATCAGTTGAGGTTACCCCGGTAATACCCGAATGCGAGCCATTAGGGTTGAGTGGGTAATTCTCGGTTGGAGTTCCCTGGTGATTGACAAATTGCAGCGCGATGTAAGGCCCGGCTGCATGCATTTGCGCAGAGTCCTGGAAAATGGCACGCCCTTCGCCATGCGCGACGGTAATGGGCAAACGACTGCCTGCCATACCCTCAAAGAACAGCGAGGGACTGGCGCCAATTTGCGCCATGACAAAGCGGGCTTCGAACTGCTCCGATTGATTGCGCCCGAAAACAGGCCAATGCGCACTGCCCGGAATGATTTCCCGCAAGTGGCTCATCATTTGGCAACCGTTGCACACGCCCAGGGCAAACGTATCCGGCCGTGCGAAGAATGCCGCGAACTGATCGCGAGCGCGCGCATTGAACAGGATCGACTGCGCCCACCCTCTGCCTGCGCCCAGCACGTCGCCATAGGAAAAGCCGCCACAAGCCACCAACCCCTTGTAATCAGCCAGCACGGCACGTCCGGACAGAATATCGCTCATGTGCACATCCGCTGCACGGAAGCCCGCGCGATCGAATGCAGCCGCCATCTCCACATGGCCGTTGACACCTTGCTCACGTAAAATGGCTATCACAGGGCGACTGGTATGGACATACGGCGCGGAAATATCGTCGTCAGGGTCGAAAGCCAACCGAACATGCAAACCAGGGTCAGCGGCGTCCAGAATTTGATCGTATTCCTGCTGCGCGCACTGGGGATGATCACGCAATTTTTGCATCTCGAAAGTGGTCTCCGACCAAGCGCGTTGCAACGCAACCCGCTTTTCCTGGAACACGGGTTGGTGATTGTGCATGAAGCAAATTTCATCGCGCTGATTCAATTCCCCTAACACATAACTTGCGCAGCCCAATCCTGCTTCGGACAAAATATTCATTACTGCATCTTGCTGCTGGGCCTTGACCTGTATGACCGCACCCAGCTCCTCGCTGAACAAGACCGCCAGCATTTGTGCTGGCAGACTGCCGTGAGCATCAAGCGCCGACGCTGCACTCGCAGGGCCGCAACACAATTGATCCAGCGCCACCGTTATGCCGCAATGCCCGGCAAATGCCATTTCACACAATGCGGCAAACAGCCCGCCATCGGAACGATCATGATAGGCCAGCAACAATCCTTGCCGGTTAAGTGACTGAATGGCAGCGAAGAAAGCCTTGAGCATTTCTGGCTTCTCCAGATCCGGCGCTTGATTTCCCAGTTGCCCATAGACTTGGGCCAGCGCGGAACCACCGAGCCGATGTCTTGCCTCCCCCAGATCGATCAAGATCAATTTGGTTTCACCACTATCTGTACAGAGCTGGGGGGTCAGTGTGCGACGAATATCCCGAACCTTGGCGAAAGCCGAAATGATCAAGGACAGCGGCGCTATCACTTCCTTATCCTTACCATCTGCATCGGACCAGGCAGTTTTCATCGACAATGAATCCTTGCCAACCGGGATGCTGATTCCCAATTGTGGGCACAATGCCATCGCAACGGCCTGGACAGCATCGTAGAGCGCGGCATCCTCGCCAGGATGTCCCGCTGCAGCCATCCAGTTGGCGGACAAGCGCACTTCATTCAGATCACTGACAGCTGCCGCGGCCATGTTGGTGATTGCTTCACCGACAGCCATGCGGGCCGAGGCAGCCGCGTGGATTAACGCCAATGGCGCCCGTTCACCCATGGCGAATGCCTCCCCCAGATAAGTCTGGAAACCCATGGCCGTAACCGCCACATCCGCGACTGGCACCTGCCATGGCCCGACCATTTGATCTCTCGCTGTCAGCCCCCCCACGCTGCGATCACCAATCGTGATCAGGAAAGTCTTGTTCGCGACAGCCGGCAATCTCAAAACACGGTAAGCCGCTTGCTGCAAGGTCACACCGGCCAGCTCTAGCGGGGCATGCTGTGGATTGCTACGCTTGATATCGCGCAGCATTCTCGGGGGCTTGCCCAGCAATGTCGACAAAGGCATATCCACCGGCGTCACAGCAGACTGCTCATCCATCACGATCAGTTGTGGTTGTGCCAAAGCCTGGCCGACCACGGCGAAAGGACAGCGTTCACGCGCACAAATTGCTTGAAACAAAGCCAGCGATTCCGGCCGGATCGCAAGCACATAGCGCTCCTGCGCCTCATTACACCAAATTTGCAATGGCGACATACCCGGTTCATCGGAAGGAATCGCGCGCAGATCAAACTGCCCGCCACACTCAGCACCATGCACCAATTCAGGCAAAGCATTGGACAGGCCGCCAGCCCCCACGTCGTGAATAGCCAGAATCGGACTGGGTTGTCCGCTCCGGGCCAATTGCCAGCAGCGATCGATGACTTCCTGGGCGCGCCGTTGCATTTCCGCATTGCCCCGTTGCACCGAATTGAAATCGAGCAATTCATCATTGGTACCGGCATCCATACTCGAAGCCGCCCCGCCTCCAAGACCGATCGCCATGCCCGGCCCACCCAGATGGACCAGCAGTGCGCCTGCCTTAAAAGGCTGTTTCTCGGTATGCAAAGCAGAAATCTGGCCGATACCACCTGCCAGCATGATGGGCTTGTGATAACCGCGCACCTGGCTGCCGGCCTTCATTTCATACGTACGAAAAAATCCGGCCAGATTCGGCCGGCCGAATTCGTTATTGAAAGCGGCACCGCCTATCGGCCCGGTCAGCATGATGTCGAGTGCCGCAGCAATATGGCCCGGCTTGCCGTAACCCGCCGAATCTTCAGTCCAGTCAGCCTCCCAAGGCTGGATGGCCCCAGGAATGCGCAGGTTGGATACACAAAACCCTGTCAGGCCGGCCTTGGGTTTTGCACCCGCCCCAGTTGCACCCTCGTCGCGAATTTCGCCGCCCACGCCGGTCGCCGCCCCGGGATACGGTGAAATTGCCGTGGGATGATTATGCGTTTCCACCTTGATCAACCAATGCGTGAGTTCGCTTGCGTAGCCATAGTGACCGTCCTGGCCAGGATAAAACCGCTCTATGGTTTCACCTTCGAGAATGGCTGCGTTGTCCGCATAGGCGACTATGGTATGTTCAGGATGCATCTGGTGGGTATGGCGGATCATGTCAAACAGGGATCTCGCCTGCGGTTCACCGTCAATAATCCAATCAGCATTGAAAATTTTATGCCGGCAATGCTCGGAATTGGCCTGCGCAAACATCATCAGCTCAACATCGGTGGGATCACGCTGCACACGCGTAAAATAATCGAACAGATATTCAATTTCATCGGCAGACAATGCCAGCCCCATGGCTTGGTTTGCCCGCTGCAGCGCAGCCATGCCTTCGCTCATGACTGCCACCTGCAGAAGCGCCGCCGGCTGTAAATGACGAAACAGGATGGCTGCCTCCGATAACGAATATAATACCGCCTCGGTCATGCGATCATGGATACAGGCCTCAACCTTGCGCAGCTGTTCTGGCAACAAGGTTGACTCATGCTGAATCTGGAAGATAATGCCCCGTTCCAGTCGTTCGACCATGTCCAATCCACAATGATGCGCAATATCAGTCGCTTTGGATGACCAGGGTGAAATCGTGCCGGGACGCGGCACGACCAATAACAGCGGGCCTCCATGCTCAACAGCTGATAGCGTCTGGCCAGCATCCAGCAGCTGTCGCAAATGATCGCTCTCTTCCCGGGTCAAGTCACGCCGAGTCTCGCAAAAATAACAGTACTCGGTATCGATATTGGAAATTTGCGGTACGATAGCCTGGATTGCGTGAAGAAGTTTTTCCCGCCGAAAAGATGATAGCGCCTTGCGCCCACGAAATTGCAGCATCGAGATTTTAACCAGTTGAATGAAAAAGATATGATTTTACACGAGTAGACCTATCCCCTGATGAATACCCTCCTCCCTGTTTATACCACCGCTGAAATCCGTGCAATCGAGTCGCAGGCACTGGCTGCCCCCCACCCACCTGGTCTGATGGAAAAAGCAGGACTGGCTGCAGCAGAGATTGTCCAATCCAGGTTGCTGAATGCTGGCGGCAACCGGGTTCTGGTACTGGCTGGACCGGGCAATAATGGTGGAGATGCATTGGTTGTCGCTCGCCACCTGCTCACCTGGAAGCGGCAAGTGACAGTGGTTTTTACTGGAGAAGCCGAACGATTATCGGCAGATGCCAAACAAGCGTTTGATCGGTGGCAACTTGCCGGAGGCTGCATCGAGCAGACCATTCCCACTCATGGACAATGGGATTGTGTGATCGATGGTTTATTCGGTATCGGACTGGATGAAACACGCCCGCTTGGAGAGAAATACCGGCAGCTGATTGGACAAGTCAATCAGCTGAATCTTCCGATACTGGCACTGGATATTCCAAGCGGACTCGCGAGCGATTCCGGCCATGTCCATGAGGCAGCAATCCAGGCCACCCTCACGACCACCTTCATCGCACTGAAACCCGGCCTGCTCACCCATGATGGCTGTGATCATTGCGGGGAAATTGTGATATGTGACCTGGGACTTGAGGTGGCCGCCATGCTGCCAGCCCGGAACGGGCTATTGAACGAAGCGGAAATCGCGCTGCGGCTGCCTCGCCCGCGACCGGCCAACAGCCATAAGGGCACATATGGCCGAGTCGGCATCCTGGGCGGCGCGTCCGGCATGGTCGGCGCAGCCCTGCTGGCGGGACGTGCCGCACTTGGACTCGGAGCAGGGCGCGTCTATCTGGGTCTGCTCGCCGATCTGGCTTCCCCCGCGATCGACCCGACTCAGCCCGAACTGATGCTGCGTGCGCCACGGGATTTGTTAAAGCAGGAGAACCTGGATTGCCTGGTAATCGGCCCTGGTCTCGGCACACAAATTACGGCATGCAGCTATCTGGAGCAGGCACTCCAAACCCGCCTGCCATTGGTACTGGATGCGGATGCGCTCAATCTGATTGCAAATTACACGGAGTTGGGCGTGGCCCTGCAAAAACGTCAAGCACCCGTCATACTGACGCCTCACCCCGCTGAAGCCGGTCGCCTGCTCAACCTGTCAACAATCGAAGTGCAGCGGCATCGGTTCGATGCCGCCAGAAATCTGGCCAAGCACTTTAACTGTCTGGTCGTACTGAAAGGGGCGGGCAGTATCTGTGCACAACCTGACGGCCATTGCTACTTCAACCCCACAGGCAATCCGGGTTTGAGCACAGCGGGAACGGGCGACGTCTTGTCCGGTTTGCTGGGCGCGCTTCTGGCGCAAGATTTATCGCCCGAAAATGCGCTGCTGGTGGCCGTTTATTTGCATGGCGCCGCAGCGGATACCCTGCTTCATGTGCTTCATGGGCCGGTTGGCATGACCGCATCAGAAATCATACCCGCTGCCCGCAACCTATTGAATCGCTGGATTTATCAAGGCAGCGCACCCGCCCGTTATACCCGCTTCGGCTGCGGATCCCAGAACGAAACCAGTCCATTCCCAACATGCGCTTAAACGATTCCCGGCAGGGCGCATAAAATTGCGCGATGCCACGGACCGTTACAGGATCCAGGCTAAAAAGGACAACAGGATCTGTCATGAATCGCCTCATCGCGGTACTGCACCCGACATAATCCCAGATGCCGGCCTAAAGTTGGCCCGCCAATAGCCGTTAAAATTTGAAAATTTCCAAAGGATATTTTCAAACATGCTGGTAACCATCGGATATCTAGTCGTCATCTTTTCCGTGTTCGGCGGCTTCGCATTGGCTGGCGGTCACTTGGGGGCATTATTTCAGCCGGTCGAACTGCTCATGATCGGAGGCGCGGCTCTCGGGGCATTCTTTGTCGGCAATTCGGGCAAGGCGATCAAAGCAACTTTCAAAACCCTGCCCAGCATTTTCAAGGGGGCCAAATATACCAAAGCCCTCTACATGGAATTGATGCTGCTGCTCTACGAAATACTGGGAAAAATCCGGAAAGAAGGATTGATGTCAATTGAAACCGATGTGGACGAGCCCCATAACAGCCCATTGTTTACAAAATACCCCAATATCCTGTCAGATCAACATGTAGTTGAATTTATCACCGACTACTTGCGGCTCATGGTAGGCGGCAATCTCAATCCGCTGGAAATCGAAAACCTGATGGATGGCGAGATCGAGACCCATCACCAGGAAGGTGAAGTGCCCGTTCATGTGATCACCAAGATTGGTGATGCCCTGCCGGCTTTTGGCATTGTCGCCGCCGTCATGGGTGTTGTGCATACCATGGAGTCAATTGGCATTCCGCCTGCGGAGCTGGGCAGGTTAATCGCTGCGGCATTGGTGGGCACCTTCCTGGGAATCCTGCTTTCTTATGGTTTCATTGGGCCATTGGCTGGTCGCCTAGAGCAACGCCTGCATGAATCAAGCAAGCTCCTGGAATGCATCAAAGTCACTTTACTGGCTAACCTCAATGGCTACGCGCCCGCGCTCTCGATCGAATTTGGCAGAAAAGTATTGTTCTCCACCGAACGGCCATCCTTCATCGAGCTGGAACAGCACATCAAACAGAACCGCGCCAAGTGAGAACAATTATCCTTCATTCATGCGAGGCCATAAATGGCTGATAACCTCTTACAGAAACCTATCATCATTAAGCGCATCAAGAAGGTGAATGGCGCCCACCACGGCGGGACTTGGAAAATTGCCTATGCTGATTTTGTCACCGCAATGATGGCTTTTTTCCTGTTGATGTGGTTATTGGGCACCACCTCTCAGAGCGATAAAGAAGGCATCGCCGAATATTTCAGAACGCCGCTTAGAGTCGCACTATTCGGTGGAAATAGCAGCGGCGACCGTTCCAGCGTAATCCAGGGCGGAGGAGAGGATCTAAGCCGTCAAGCTGGTCAAGTCGACCTTAAAACCGCGCGTGCGCTGCAAGAACGGCTCGAACTGGAACAGCTCAAAAAGCTCAAGAAAAAAATCGAACGGGTGATCGATAGCAACCCATTTCTCAAGAAATTCAAGCAGCAGCTTTTACTTGATATCACGACGAAAGGCCTGCGCATCCAGATTCTCGACGAAAAAAATCGCCCCATGTTTGCTCTCGGCAGTGCAGAATTGCAGCCTTACACCAAGGTTATCCTGCGGGAAATCGGCAAAATGCTCAACGATGTGAACAATAAAATCAGCCTCTCCGGACATACCGATGCCACACCCTATCCATCCGGAGAAAAAAGCTACAGTAATTGGGAATTATCGGCCGATCGCGCCAATGCCTCTCGCCGCGAGCTTATCGCCGGCGGCATGCACCCGGAAAAAGTATTAAATGTGGTCGGTCTATCTTCCGCAGTCCCTTTCGACAAAGAAGATCCCTTCAGTCCTTTCAATCGACGGATCAGTATCATCGTCATGAATAAGAAAGCTGAAGAAGCCGTCATTCGTGAAAATCAGAGCGTTAATATCCACCATCAAAACGAGATCAGCGCGCAAACTCTCAGCGGGGCGCCAGCCAAATCGGATTGATATCTGTCTAAAATGGCCAGCACAGCACGACGGATCAGTATCTCCGCAATGGCACTCCCCCAAAGTGGTAAAACTTTAATCCTGCACGCCAACCCATGCATATCATACGTTCCCGCAACCTCATCAAGACAAAATCATTTTGGGTGTCATGTCGCCGTTAACCCGTGCGGGCGCGATCCAGTTGACCGCCTGCCTGATCGCCAGTTTGCTGGCCATATTGCTACCTTGGAATATCACGCTACTCCACGCCTCGCTCATGCAAGGCGTGATTGCTGCCTGGATAAGTGTTTATACCGATCGAATGGCATACTGGCGGGCACTCATTCACCTGTGTTTTACCCCCGCCGTGTTGGCAACACTGGCATTGGAATTGCCCACCTATAGCTACCTGGCCGGTTTTATCACGCTGGCACTGATTTTCGGCAGAACTGACCGCACCCAAGTACCATTCTTTTTATCGAGTCAAGCCACTATCCAAACACTTGCTGAAATGTTACCGGCAGACCGCCATTTTCGGTTCATTGACCTGGGTTCAGGTTGTGGGGGATTGGTGTGCAAACTTGCACGGCAGCGGCCAAACGGCAATTATCACGGCATCGAGCTTGCAATCCTGCCCTGCTGGATCAGCAAACTGCGGGCCTATTTATGCAAACCTATCTGCCGGTTTCATTGGGCGGATATCTGGCGGCATAATCTGGCCAGTTATGACATCGTCTATGCCTACCTTTCTCCTGTGCCCATGCCGTCTTTATGGCAAAAGGCGTGTCTGGAGATGCGGCCCGGCAGCCTTTTGATCAGCAACACATTCATCATTCCCGGTGTCGAACCCAGCCAGCGTATCCCACTCAGGGATTTCAGCCGCTCAGCGCTCTATGTCTGGCAGATACCCTGATGGCCTATTGCCGCCGCCAGGTCGTTCCCGCTGGGCCATCCTCCAGAATGATACCGGCTTCGGCCAATTGCGCGCGCAGCGCATCGGCTTGTGCAAAGTTCCTTGCTTTGCGCGCTTGCAGGCGTTGCTGGATCATGTGCTCAATCTCTGCTTCAGTATATTGCCCACCTTGCGAATGGGCTTCATGCTGCAGATAACGATGGGGAGGCTGTTGCAATAAACCCAATATGCCCCCCAGCGCCATGAGAAGAGTGGCATAACGAGGGTCCCCTGTCCGGTTGGCTTCTCCGGACAAATCAAACAGCACGGCAATCGCTTCCGGCGTATTGAAATCATCATTCATCGCGCTCCTGAAGCGCGCGGCATAGGCATCGCTCCAGTCAACCGGCAACGCTTCGGCAGGATGATTCTTCAGTGTGGTATACAGTCGATCCAGCGCATTTCTGGCATCATTCAGATGCGCATCCGAATAATTAAGGGGGCTGCGGTAATGCACCCGCAAAATGAAGAAACGCACGACTTCTGGCTGATAACGCGCCAATACCTCGCGAACGGTGAAAAAATTGCCCAGCGACTTGGACATTTTTTCATTGTCAACCCGGACAAACCCATTATGCATCCAGTAATTCACATACGGATGATCATGCGCACCCTCACTTTGGGCGATCTCGTTCTCATGGTGTGGAAACTGCAAATCCTGTCCGCCTCCATGAATATCGAAATGTTCGCCCAGATAATGCTCACTCATGGCGGAACATTCGATATGCCAGCCTGGCCGCCCCTTGCCCCAAGGCGAATCCCAGCTGGGTTCCTCTGGTTTGGCTGCTTTCCACAACACGAAATCAAGTGGATCTCTTTTATTGCCATCGATCTCTACCCGTTCACCCGCACGCAAATCATCGAGTGATTTTCCAGAAAGCTTGCCGTAGCCTGGAAAATGATGAACAGCGTAGAAGACGTCACCACTATCCGCGACATACGCCAGATTTTTATCCAGCAGCGTACGGATCATCGCAACCATATCTTCAATGCACTCGGTCGCACGGGGCTCAAAAGAGGGCTTGACCACGCCCAGGGCCGCCGCATCCTCTTCCATTGCCTGGATATAACGATCGGTCAGCCTGCCGATCGACTCGCGATTCTCCAGCGCCCGCCGGATAATCTTATCGTCGATATCGGTAATATTACGGACATAGGTCACCTTATAGCCCAGTATTTGCAGCCAGCGCACAACACTATCAAACACCACCAGCACGCGGGCATGCCCAAGGTGACAGTAATCATAGACCGTCATCCCGCAGACATACATCCTGACTTCCCCAGGCGTCAAAGGCACAAATTCCTGTTTGGCTCTGGCGAGCGTATTGTAAATTCTAAGCATCGAGGTCAATAGGCGAGATTGTGGGAAAGATCATCTTATTGGTAGAATCCAGGAACTGCTTGCCTAACCATAACGGGTGCACATGAAAAAACCATGCCACCGCGGTCCCAAGCAAAACCCGGAGAGTATACCATAATGAAAACTGCTTATTTTCAGCGCCAATCAGCCCGCTCCATGCAACCAGGCATCCTGGCAAGACATCTGCTTATCGCATTTTTACTGATGTGGGGCACGTCTGTTTGGGCGGCAAATCCAACCGTGGAAATCAGAACCAACTTGGGCACCATTCAGCTTGAACTTTACCCCAACAAGGCACCCAAAACAGTCGAAAATTTTCTAAACTACGTTAAAGATGGCTATTATAGCGGCACCATCTTTCATCGAGTGATCCCAGATTTCATGATCCAGGGCGGTGGATTCGATCAGAATCTTGCGCAAAAACCGACCCGCCAGCCGATTGAAAACGAAGCGGCCAATGGTCTTAAAAACAATATCGGCACGATTGCGATGGCGCGTACCAGCGACCCGCACTCGGCTTCCTCACAATTTTTTATCAACGTAGCAAACAACAACTTTCTCGATCACACCGCCCCGACCCTGCGTGGATATGGCTATACGGTGTTTGGCAAGGTAACGGCCGGAATGGACGTCGTCAATCGCATTGCCGGGACGCCAACCGGTGCCAAGGGACCTTTCGCCAGCGATGTGCCGAGAAACATGGTCATTATCGAACATATCAAACGCCTTGCGGCACCTGCCGCGCCCAATAAACACTAAACTTAGGACAACAATGGTTAAACTACATACCAATTATGGCGTCATCACGCTGGAACTTGACAGTGAAAAAACACCTGTTACGGTCGAGAACTTTTTGCGCTATGTCGATAGCGGTCATTATGACAACACCTTGTTTCATCGCGTCATCGACGGTTTCATGATCCAGGGTGGCGGCTACACTGCCGGTTTGAAAGAAAAACCCACCCTTGCCCCGATCCAGAACGAAGCCGCTCAAGGCCTCAAAAACGAGGCCTACACGATTGCCATGGCACGTACCAGCGATCCGCACTCTGCCACTTCGCAGTTTTTTATCAACGTTGCCAGCAATCATTTCCTGAACCATACCAATACTTCTGCTCAAGGCTACGGCTACTGTGTATTTGGCAAAGTTGTCGAGGGCCAAGAAGTTGTCGACACCATCAAGAAAGTGAAAACCGGCAATTATGCTGGCCATCAAGATGTGCCACTGGAGGATGTCGTGATTGAAAAAGCGGAAAAAATTTAAAGTTTAAAGCGGGTTGCATCCAGGCAGGACTGGATATCTGAGTTGTGCTGGGCTTACCCAATGCACGATGGCATCTCGAGAGGCGCCTGGACTCCCGCACTCAACTTATCTACAAGCAAGTGAATTTGCTAACATGTATGCTTTAAACATCAATTGGTAACAATGGACGATATCGATAATATTTTGGAAACTGCCCAGCAACGGGCAGAAGAAATGGGTTTGCCATACAAGGGCGCGCTATTGCCTGCCGAAGCTATCGCGCTATTACGAGCCAAACCAGAAACCAAGCTTGTGGATGTGCGCTGCAAGGCGGAGCTTGACTGGGTCGGACGCATTCCGGGCGCAATCGAGATTGAACTGAGCAGTTACCCGGGCATGCAACCCAACCCGGATTTCGTTGATCAACTGGCTACCCAGATCACGGATGATGCCACCTTGATGTTCATTTGCCGCAGCGGCAACCGCTCCGATCATGCGGCAACGATCATGAGCCAGAATGGTTTTCCCAATTGCTATAACGTTCTGGAAGGTTTTGAAGGTGACAAGGATGAGAGTGGCCATCGAGGCCGGAAAAACGGCTGGAAGGCAGCTGGGCTGCCCTGGATCCAGAGCTAATACCAGCTGGTTGTCGCGTGAAACGGCGCGATATGAATATATACCGGGCTCATGATACCCGCCATCCAACCATGAGCGCATGGATATCGTTTTACTCCGGACCAAAGGCAGAAAAGCAATCCGGAATGCCTGAATAACAGGCATATGCTGGATTGCTTTTCTGCCAAGCTTTCCGATACCGGCGTCACAGCCAGAAACATATTCATCAGCGATGATGAATGGTGACTGGCTGGACGGCCTTTTCCTGCGAAGCGCTTTAATCCATCGACCAGTCAATCAAGCCAGTATAAGCGGTCAGCAACACGATCAATCCGAAACCGATTCGGTACCAGGCAAACAACGTGAAGTCATGGTGACTGATATAGCGAATCAATCCCCGTATCGCAAACAACGCACTGACAAAAGCCGCCACCGATCCCACCACAAACATCCCCAGATCATCTACATACAGAAATTCCTGGCTCCTGTAGACATCGTAAAAGGTCGCGGCAAACATCACAGGGATGGCAAGGAAAAACGAAAACTCTGCCGCCGCTTTACGTGACAAGCCAGATAACAGGCCGCCGATGATAGTTGCCCCCGAACGGGAAGTTCCCGGAATCAAGGCCAGGCACTGCGCGCACCCCACTTTCAGCGCATGCTTCCAGTCCATCTCATCGACACTTTCAACTTCAATCACATGCACCCTGCGTTCCGCCCAGAGTATCAACAAACCACCGACTATCAACGCAGTTGCAACCGGCAATGGGTGAAACAGATAATATTTGATCGTTTGGATAAACAGCAGACCGAGCACCGCAGCTGGCAGGAATGCAATAAACAAATTGAATACAAAGCGGTTCGCCGATCTTGTACCCAACCCTTTGATGACATTCATCAATCGCTCGCGATATTCCCAGCAAACCGCCAAAATGGCGCCAAGTTGAATGGCGACCGTGAATACCTTGGCCTTGTCATCATTAAAATCCAGCAAATCACCAACCAAAATCAAGTGGCCAGTGGAGGAAACCGGTAGGAATTCGGTCAGTCCTTCTACAATCCCGAGCAGGAACGCCTTAAAAAGTATCAACCAATCCATCGTGCCAGTATCCACCCCAAGCAATTAAATATCGAAACAAAACTCATAACTTACTGTAGAGCTCCCCGCCCTTATTAACGAATTCACTGGATTTCTGAGCCATGCCATCCTGCACAGCTTCGGCTTCGGAAATACCCTGCTGCGCCGCATAATCACGCACATCCTGGGTGATTTTCATCGAGCAGAAATTCGGCCCGCACATCGAGCAGAAATGGGCAAGCTTGGCGCCTTCCTGCGGCAAGGTTTCATCATGAAACTCTCTCGCTTTGTCCGGATCGAGTCCCAAATTGAACTGATCGTTCCAGCGGAATTCAAACCGTGCCTTGGACAATGCATTGTCACGAATTTGTGCGCTGGGATGACCCTTGGCAAGATCGGCCGCATGCGCGGCGATTTTGTAAGCAATGATGCCGTCTTTGACATCATCCTTATCGGGCAGCCCCAGATGCTCCTTGGGCGTTACATAACAAAGCATGGCCGTTCCATACCAGCCAATCATGGCAGCACCGATTGCTGACGTAATGTGATCGTAGCCCGGAGCGATATCGGTAGTCAGCGGGCCCAATGTATAAAACGGCGCTTCATGGCAATACTTAAGCTGTAAATCCATGTTTTCCTTGATCAGCTGCATGGGCACATGACCCGGGCCTTCGATCATGACCTGTACATCGTGCTTCCAGGCGATTTCAGTCAGCTCACCCAAAGTTTTCAGCTCGGCAAGCTGGGCCTCATCATTAGCGTCGTAGATCGAACCAGGACGCAGGCCATCACCCAAAGAAAAGCTGACATCATACGCCTTCATGATTTCACAGATATCTTCGAAATGCGTATAGAGAAAGCTTTCTTGATGGTGTGCCAGACACCATTTGGCCATGATGGAGCCGCCTCGCGACACAATCCCGGTCATACGCTTTGCCGTCATCGGGATGAAGGGCAGTCGCACACCGGCATGGATGGTAAAGTAATCCACGCCTTGCTCTGCCTGCTCGATCAAAGTGTCACGGAAAATCTCCCAGGTCAGCTCCTCGGCCCGGCCATCCACTTTCTCCAGGGCTTGATAAATCGGCACCGTCCCGATTGGCACCGGGCTGTTCCGAATGATCCATTCGCGCGTTTCATGAATGTTTTTCCCGGTCGAGAGATCCATCACGGTATCGCCTCCCCAGCGGATGGCCCAAGTCATTTTCTCCACTTCGTCCTGAATGCTGGAACCGAGCGCGGAATTGCCGATATTGGCATTGATTTTAACCAGAAAGTTTCGGCCGATAATCATCGGCTCAGCTTCCGGGTGATTGATATTGGCAGGAATGATGGCACGCCCGCGTGCGACCTCATCACGCACAAATTCCGGCGTAATCCATTGCTGGATAGCCGCACCGAAACCCTGGCCAGGGTGCTGACGAGTCAGCAAACTCTCTCCATTCAAATCAGCCTGTTCCCGCCGCTGATTTTCCCGGATGGCAATGAACTCCATCTCCGGCGTAATGATGCCGCGTCGCGCATAATGCATTTGGGTAACGTTAGCCCCAGGTTTCGCACGGCGCGCAGGACGCTTGAGATGGAAACGCATATCCATCAATTTCGGATCGTTCAACCGCTCCCGGCTATAACTGGAAGAAAATCCAGATAAGATTTCGGTATCGGCGCGTTCATCTATCCATGGCTCGCGCACCGGCGACAGCCCTTGACGGATATCGATACTGGCAGCCGGATCAGTATAAGGGCCAGAAGTATCGTAGACGTAAATCGGCGGGTTTTTCTCAACCCCTTGACTGGTAGCGGTATCGGATTGGCTAATTTCCCGCATGGGTACCCGGATATCAGACCGGGATCCCTGCAGATAGATCTTCCGCGAATTAGGTAGCGGCTGTATGGCTGCCGCATCCACCTGCGCGCTATCGTTCGTAAATTTTTCCAGCTTAGAAATGGTCGTTTTCATGTTATGCTCCTCAAATGGCCGTGAGGAGCAGGAAGATAAATCCTGGCTTCCCTCCGGCGGCGTTATCCGCATCAGGTATTAAGGGACTCTCTCACCAACATTCAAAATCGTTTCGAATGTGGACCCCTAGCCGAGGCTGTCAAGCTAAAGGAAATATGAAATAATTGCAAGCTTGATTCTTTCCACCAACATAATGTTATGAAATCTATGATGGACCTTGAACAAACCCGTTTCAACATGGTCGAGCAACAAATCAGAACCTGGAGTGTGCTGGACCAGGATGTTCTTGGCTTGTTATATAAAGTCAAACGCGAGGAGTTTGTGCCTGCAGCCTATCGGGCGATGGCTTTCATGGACATGGAAATCCCCCTGGAACATGATGCCGTCATGCTCACGCCAAAAATGGAAGCACGCATCCTGCAGGAGTTACGTCTCAAAAAAACCGACAAGGTGCTTGAAATTGGCACCGGAACAGGCTACATGACGGCATTGCTCGCCGAATTATGTGCACATGTTCACAGCGTTGAAATCGTCCCAGCACTCCATGCCATGGCCAAAATTAATCTGCAGGTACATGGCACGGCCAACGTAACACTAGAACAGGGAGATGCCGCCCGCGGCTGGCCAAAACACGAACCCTATGATGTGATCGTGTTAACGGCCTCCACTCCCGTTCTGCCCGAAGCTTTCCAGAAAAGCCTTGCGCCAGGAGGCCGCTTGTTTGCTATTGTCGGAGAAGAACCGGTCATGGAAGCGACGCTGATAACCTGTACCGCACCCGGTAATTATCATTCAATCTTCTTGTTCGAAACTTGTACTGCGCCCCTCAAGAATGCGCTACAAAGTGAACATTTTCACTTCTAATGCCATGATTGCCCTATCAAGGTAGGGCAATCATTCTGGTTGGAACCATTAATTAGCAATCAATCCGCTCAGCTATTGGTATTTGTCACATTCGCCCGTCAACAATGAAAAGTCTGCAATCCATTGTCTCTTCGCTGCTTATGGGCTTATTTTTCTCTGTTCCAGTCCAAGCAGCCGATCTCCTGCAAATCTATCGGGAAGCGCTCGAATATGACGCGCAATACGGTGCAGCACGCGCGGCCTATGTCGCCGCCCAGGAACGGCTGCCCCAGGGGCGGGCTGGCCTACTGCCCGAAATCAATTTGGTCGGAATAGGGCAGAACCAGTATGTCGATACTAATTTTGGTCCGGAACGTTTGATTAGAAATCGTGGCATTACCGCCACAGCAACACAGCCGCTTATTCGAATCGAAAATTTCATTATTTTTGAGCAGTCGAAAAACGAAGTTGCCCAGGCTGACGCACAATTCGTCACTGCCGCCCAGGACCTGATTCTGCGTGTTGCACAGGCCTACTTCGACGTCCTGATAGCCAAAATCAATCTTGAAGTCGTCGAAACCCAGAAAAAAGCCATTCATGAACAATTGGAGCAGGCCAAACGGAATTTTGAGGTGGGCGTTGCGACCATCGTCGATACCCATGAAGCACAGGCCCGTTTTGATCTGACCCTATCGCAAGAAATTGCGGCCAGAAATACCCTGGAAATCAGCCAGCGTACCCTGCAGGTTCTGATCAACCGCCTGCCGCACGACCTGCAAGATGCCAGCCTGGATAAAGTGATTGCCGATCCATTAAATCTCCCCCATAACGGCATGGAAGATTGGGTGCAATTGGCCGAAGAAAAGAATTTCCTGCTGCGGATACAGCGTATTGCATACGAGCTCTCCGAACAGGAGATCCGGCGCGTCAAGGCCGGCCATTACCCCACACTTGATCTGGTCGCGCGATACAGCAACCAAACTGGCGTAGGTGGTGCTTTCACCGGACAGGGGATCGATCTGGTCTCCAAAGAGATCGGACTACAGTTGAATGTGCCCATCTTTCAGGGATTTTCCGTGCAGTCCCGTGTCCGGGAAGCGCTGGCAAAACGCGACCAGGCGCGCAAGGAATTGGAAAATGTGCAACGCACAACCGCTTTGCAAGTACGCCAGAATTATCTCAAAGTCACCAATGGTATCGCACAAGTCAAGGCGCTCAAGCAAGCGCTGATCTCCAGTCGCAGCCAGCTGGATTCGACTGTGCTCGGTCAGGAAGTCGGCGTCAGAACAGAAGTGGACGTTCTCAATGCTCAGCAACAATACTTTTCCGCACGCCGCGATCTTGCCCAAGCCTATTACGATTATCTGATGGCGCGGCTCCAGCTGAAAGCCGAAGTCGGCGAATTGGATGAAGACGATTTGCTGGAAATTAACGCATTGCTTTGATCAAATCTCCTCAGTTGACCGCCATTATCTGCCGGCAACTTTATGTATGATAATGCGACAGCCCATTCAACTTAAGCAGGCTGGATCATGCTTCTGAAATTTTACCTTCAACGAGCAGCGGGCCGCCTAACGGCTTTTACCCTGTTTTGTTTTCGTTTGCCCGACCCTTCCGATTGCTTTCGATTGCGCGTGCTGCCCGCTTCCCTTCATAGTCCCAATATTGCGTAGGATGGATTATTGACTATCGCAAAACAAGACTTGACCCCTAACTTGTGCTTATTCTTATGAGCAATAGTCCCGATCGTCGCTCTTGTTTTTTCTTGATTCGCGACCTGAACATCCCGCTGTAAACTTAGTTTTCTTTTTTATCGACCTGATTCTGTTGTTGTAACCCTGCGAACCCCAACACAACATTACCATTAGTGTTGGGGTTTATTACATTTACCCCAATCAAACTACCGTGCCATCTTACTGAAGGGAAGTGCCTCCCCTTTTATGATTGCTTTTATTACAAAATATTGTCCTCGATCAGCTCGAACGATCCAACAAACTCGCCGTTGACATTGTATTCATAGATTCCTGCTGGTAAACCAAAAACAGGAAGCGGTACCGCTTCCTCAAAAGGCACCAATACGGCCGCACATGCCATATTTGGGGGAAGTGGCGTAAATCCAGCGGATACATTGAAGCGATTGCCAGTTTTCCGCATACCGATTTTGCCAGGCACATTGCAAGAAATGTGTGGACTACTGATTTTCAGAAAAACCTGTACTGGGTTGCTGTCAGTTATAATCAACTCCACATTTTTGATCAGTCCTTCAATGATGGGCGTGACCCGGAAATTGATCAGACGCCAAGCATTGATCGATGCGTCGAAAATAAATTCCCCATCCTGAAACAGACCGGGTTGCGCATCGGTATCAACCACTGGAACTTTCAATGATTCATTCTTGTAATACGGTGTCCGTCCATTTTCGTTTTCGGTTGACATCATATTCACAACGCTATCTTGTTCAACTATCTCAACCCGCTCATCCTGGCGCCAGCGCTCGGCTTCTTGGGCGTCCATGTGGACATAAATTGCATTCAACGCATCGAAAATATTCAGAATTTCACCGTTGAGCCCCAG